>JBAYGL010000021.1:0-21795 GCA_041666725.1 Limisphaerales bacterium | reverse complement strand
GGCCAGGACAAGCAATACCTCGTCGCCTTCGCGCAACTGCCCGCCGGCGCGTCGCTCGACCGCACCGAAGCCGTCATCCGCAAGATGTCGGAAATCGGCCTGAAACATCCCGGCATGCAGGACGCCGTCGCGTTCCCCGGCCTGAGCATCAGCGGCTTCAGCGTCGCGCCGAACGCGGGCATCGTCTTCTTCTGCTTGAAGGACTTCGACCAGCGCAAGACGCCGGACTTGAGCGGCGAAGCCATCGCCGGCGCGCTGAATGCGCAGTTCTCCAGCATCACGGAAGCCTTCGTCCTCGCCGTGCCGCCGCCGCCCGTGAATGGCCTCGGCACCATCGGCGGCTTCAAGCTCTACGTCGAGGACCGCGCGGGCCTCGGCTACGACGCGCTCTATCAAAACACCATGGGCCTCGTCGGCCAGAGCTACCAGACGCCGGGACTCGCCGGCCTGTTCTCCACGTTCACCGTGAACGTCCCGCAGCTCGACGCGGACATTGACCGCGTGAAGGCCAAGTCCCAGGGCGTGCCGCTGCAAAACCTGTTCGAGACGATGCAGATTTACCTCGGCTCGCTCTACGTGAATGACTTCAACCTCTTTGGCCGCACCTACCAAGTAATCGCCCAAGCCGACTCGAAGTTCCGCGACAGCCCCGAGGACATCACACGTCTCAAGACCCGCAACGCACAAGGCCAGATGGTGCCGCTCGGCGCGCTCGTGAAGGTGAAGGAAAGCTACGGCCCTGACCGCGCGATGCGTTACAACGGCTACCCGGCGGCGGAGATCAACGGCGGTCCCGCGCCCGGCTTCAGCAGCGGCCAGGCCGAGGCCATCATCGCGGGACTTGCGGAGAAGTCGCTGCCCAAGGGCTTCGCCTTCGAGTGGACCGACCTCACCTACCAGCGCATCCTCGCCGGCAACACGGCGGTTTATATCTTCCCGCTCTGCATCCTGCTCGTGTTCCTCGTGCTCGCCGCGCAATACGAGAGCTTCCGCCTGCCGCTCGCCATCATCCTCGTCGTGCCGCTCTGCCTGCTCTTCGCCATCGCGGGCGTGGCCTACGTGGGCAGCGACAACAACGTGTTCACGCAAATCGGCCTCATCGTGCTCATCGGCCTCGCCTGCAAGAACGCCATCCTCATCGTCGAGTTCGCCAAGCATAAGCAGGACGAAGGCGCGTCGCCGATAGACGCCGCCATCGAGGCGTGCCGCCTGCGCCTGCGCCCGATTCTGATGACCAGCATCGCGTTCATCGCGGGTGTCTTCCGCTCGTCATCTCCACCGGCGCGGGCGCGGAAATGCGCCGCGCGATGGGCGTCGCCGTGTTCAGCGGCATGATTGGCGTGACACTCTTTGGCCTCTTCCTCACGCCCGTCTTCTACGTCGTGCTGATGAAGATTGGCTGGGGCAAGAAGCCCGCGCCGACGCCGCAGAGCAGCGGTCCCGCGCTCGGCTCCGCCGGAGCCGCGGCGAGCATCGCGGCCATCGCACTGCTGGCGGTTGTCTCCACCGGTTGCACCACCGTCGGCCCGGACTACGAGCGGCCGAAGACCGAAGTCCCGCCCGCCTTCAAATCCACCAACGACCTCGGCGCGTGGAAGGAAGGCCAGCCGCTCGACCACGCCGCGAGGGGCGCGTGGTGGGAAGTCTTCGGCGACGCCACGCTCAACGAGCTGGAGCAGCGTGCCACCACGGCGAACCAGCAGTTGAAGGCCGCCGTCGCGCGCGTCGAGCAGGCCCGCGCCACCGCCCGCCTCCGCAAGGGCGACCTCCAGCCCACGCTCGAATCCAACTCGTTCTTCCGCCGCGAGCGCTACTCGCCGAACCAGCAGCCCAACTTCGGCGCGCTCACGGCGAACACGATTCGCGTGCCGCTCGACCTGAGCTACGAGGTGGACCTCTGGGGCCGGCTCAAGCGCGGCTTTGAGAGCGCACGCGCCGACGCGCAGGCTTCACTCGCTGCGTTGCACAACGTCCAGCTCGTCGTGCAGGCGGATGTGGCTCAAAACTACTTCACCCTCCGCGCGCTCGACGCCGAGCTGGCGACCGTCGTCAGCACCATCGGCTTGCGGAAGGAGCAGTTGCAGCTCGTGCGCAGCCGCTTCGAGGGCGGCGTGGCCACCGAGCTGGACATCGCGCGCGCGCAGACCGAGCTGGCCACGGCGGAGGCGGAACTTGCGGCGCTCGCCCGGCAACGCGCCGGACTCGAAAACGCCCTCGCCGTGCTGCTCGGCGAACCGGCGTCCACGTTCAAGCTGCCTTCGCTCGCCAGCGCCCACACCGCCTGGCAGCCGCTGCCGCCCGCCATTCCCGCCGGCCTGCCCGCCGACTTGCTGGAGCGCCGCCCCGACGTGGCTGAGGCCGAGCGTCAACTCGCGTCCGCCAACGCCCGCATCGGCGTGGCGAAGTCCGCGTTCTTCCCCGTGCTGCGGCTCACCGGCTCCGGCGGCTTCGTCAGCGGCGAGCTGGAAAACTTGTTCAGCCTCGACAGCCGCGTGTGGAACATTGGCCCAAGCCTGACCATCCCGCTCTTCGCCGGTGGGCGGAATCAGGCGAACCTCCAGCGCTCCCAGGCCGCCTACGACGAGGCCGTCGCGCGCTACCGCCAGCAAATCCTCGTCGCGTTCGGCGAGGTCGAGACCAGCCTGTCCGGCCTGCATCATCTCGCGCGGCAGGCCGAGGCACAGGCCCGCGCCGTCGCCAGCGCCCGCCGCGCCGCCGAGCTGGCCAACGAACGCTACAAGGGCGGCATCGTCAGCTACCTCGAAGTCGTGGACGCCAACCGCGCCACGCTGCAAGTCGAGCGCGCCGCCGCGCAACTTACCGGCCAGCGTCTCCTCGCCAGCGTCCTGCTCATCAAGTCGCTCGGCGGCGGATGGGACAGCACAGCGTTGCTTTCCCGGGCAACCGCGCAACCTTCCGTCGGCAACAAGTGAAACCACAAACCCGAAACTCAAACATGAAGCCGACCATTGAAATCACCGCCGCGAACTTCGAGGCCGAAGTGCTCAAATCATCAACCCCCGTCCTCGTGGACTTCTGGGCGCCGTGGTGCGGCCCGTGCCGGATGCTCGCGCCCGTGCTCGACGAAATCGCCACCGAGCAGGCCGGCAAGCTGAAGGTCGCCAAGGTCAACGCCGACGAGCAGCCCGACCTCGCCACGCAGTTCGGCATCCAGGGCCTGCCCACAATGCTGTTCTTCGTCGGAGGCAAGCCTGTGGCCCAGATCGTCGGAGCCGCCGGCAAGAAGACCATTCTTGCGAAGCTGGAGTCGATCACCGTCGCGGCCTGAGTCGCAGGGCTTCGGCTTGAATTGTGTGCTGCGAAGGCGGACACTGCGCCCATGAGTGGCACCACGATGCGCCAGCGGCCGGGCGGGCCGGTGAAACAGTTCTCGGTTTTCACACCCAACCGGCTGGGCCGCCTGCACACGCTCACCACCCTGTTCGCCTCGCGGAACGTCCACATCCTCGCGCTCACCGTCCTCGACACCACGGACAGCGCCATCATCCGCCTCGTGGTGGACGATCCTGAGGCCGCGCGCGAGCTGCTGGAGGAGCACGGCTTCCCGTTCAGCGAAAGCGCCCTGCTGGTGGTGGAAATCGCGTCCGAGACCCAGCTGAAGGACGTGCTGGCCGCGCTGCTCCAGGCGGAAATCAACATTCACTACATCTATTCCTTCATGACGCGTTCCCAGGACAAGACCGCGCTGGCGCTCAATCTGGAGGATCGCGACGTGGCCGAGGACGCGCTCCGCAAGTGCCAGTTCAAGGTGCTGGGCCAGGCGGACATCTCGCGGTGAGAACCTGCCTGAAGGCCGTTTTCCCTCCAGGTGCCGGCCCTTTCCCTGGTGCTGCGTGGAAAACAGCGCTTGCCAAGCCGCCGCTCGTTTGTATTCTGCCCGCCCTTTGACATGAAAACGGAACTGCATCCGAAATACGAAGCCGCCGAATTCCGCTGCGCCTGTGGCAACGTAATCCTCACCCGCTCCACCCGTAAGAGCGTCCTGCTGGGACTCTGCAACGCCTGCCACCCGTTTTACACCGGGCAGCAGAAGTTCGTGGACACCGCCGGTCGCGTGGACAAATTCCAGCAGCGCGCCGCCAAGACGCTGGCCGCGCAGACCGCCGTGGCCGACGCGGCCGCCAAGAAAAAGAAAAAGTAGCTTTCTGCCACGCCCTCGCCCGCCGGGTTCACGCCCGGCGGGCGATTGCTTTTTCGAGGCGAGTTGAAAGATGAGAGTTGAGAGTTGAGTGCAACGCTCGAAGCGCCGCCGACGACTCTCAACCCTCAACTTTCAACCCTCAACCCTCCCCCATGGACCTCCGTCCCCACATCGAGAAGTTCAACCGCCGCTTTGCGGAGGTCGAGGCGGCGTTGAGCGATCCCAAGCTCTTCGACAACCCGGCCCGCGCGCAGGAGCTGTCCCGCGAATACGCCCGGCTCAAGGATCTCGTCGCCACCGGCGCGATGTATCTCAAGGCGCAACGTGACCTCGATGATAACCGGGCGCTGCTTGCAGCCGAGCCGCCCGACTCGGAGCTGGCGCTCATGGCAAAGGAGGAAATCGGCCGCCTCGAAGCCGCGGTGAAGCGCCTCTCCGGCGAGATCCAGCGGGGAATCCTCCCGCCCGAGCCGACCGATTCCCGCAACACCATCGTTGAAATCCGGGCCGGCGCGGGCGGCGCGGAGTCCGCCCTCTTCGCGGCCGACCTCTACCGCATGTTCACCCGCTACGCCGAGACGCACGGCTGGAAGGTGGAGCCGATGGATTCCAGTCCGTCGGATCTCGGCGGGCTGAGGGAAGTCATCTTCGGCGTGAACGGACAGGACGTTTACAAGCGGCTCAAATACGAAAGCGGTGTCCACCGTGTGCAGCGCGTGCCGGCCACCGAGGCGCAGGGCCGCATCCACACCAGCACCTGCACCGTCGCCGTGCTGCCCGAGGCCGAGGAGGTGGACATCGAAATCAGGCCCGAGGATCTGGACATTCAGGTCTGCCGCGCCGGCGGCCACGGCGGGCAGGGCGTCAACACCACCGATTCCGCCGTGCGCATCTTCCACAAACCCACCGGCACCGAGGTCCGCTGCCAGGACGAGCGTTCGCAGCTCAAGAACAAGGCCAAGGCGATGAAGGTGCTCCGCTCCCGGCTGCTCGAACGCAAGATCGCGGATGAGAAGGCCAAGTATGACGCGCAGCGCAGTTCGCAGGTCGGCACCGGCGAACGCAGCGAGAAGATCCGCACCTACAACTTCCCGCAGAACCGCGTGACCGATCACCGGATCGAGCTGACCCTCTACAACCTCGCCAACGTCATCGAAGGCGATCTCGACGGCGTCATCGAGCCGCTGATGAACCACGACCTCGAACAGAAGCTCGCCGCGTTGCAGGCCTGAACCCGACCCGTCGGGCGGAAAGTGATTAGTGCTTGGTAATTAGTCACTCGCCCGCCGGCACGACTAACCACTACTTACTAATCACTTCCGATGCCTCCTCGCGCCCTCATCTTCGATTGTGACGGCACTCTGGCCGACACCATGCCTTTGCACTGGCAGGCGTGGCAGGTCATCGCGCAACGCCATGGCATCCACTTCACCGAGGAGCGGTTCTACTCACTCGGTGGCGTGCCCTCGCGGGACATTCTCCGGATGCTGCGGGAGGAGCAGGGGTTGAACTACGACCATCACTCGGTTTCCACGGAGAAGGAGCACGCCTTCCTGCCGTTCATCCCCGGCGTCAAACCCATTTCCGAAGTCGTTGCCATCGCGCGTGAACATCACCGGCGATTGCCGATGGCGGTGGCCTCCGGCGGCAGGAAACGCGTCGTGGAGCAGGTTCTTCAACATCTGGGCATCCATCACTGGTTTGCCGCCGTGGTGACGAGCGAGGATGTGACGCAGCAGAAGCCGGCCCCGGACATTTTTCTGGAAGCCGCCCGCCGGCTTGGCGTGGAGCCGCGGTTCTGCCGGGCCTATGAGGACACCGATCTGGGGATGGAGTCCATCCGCGCCGCCGGCATGGAGGCGGTGGACGTGAGGACGTTTGTCAGCGCTGCCCGTTGAGCATCTGCCGCGCGCGGTCGATCTTGGACTGTAGCGCCTTCCGGAGCGGCGGGAACAGCTGCTGCATTCGTTCGTGAATCGCGATGGCCTGCGCCCACTCCTGCTGCTCCTCCCGCAGGTGCGCGAGATGCCCGCCCGCCGCCTTCAACTGCTCCAGGCTCGCCTCCTCGCCGTCGCGAAGGTTCTTGCCGTAAAAGACATTGCTCCAGTGGTTGAGGGCATCCTTGGGGCGGCCCTGCTTCTCCCGGACCACGCCCAGCGCCACGTCTGAGAGACTCCGGGTTTCGACATCCGCCCCCGGCCAGTCCATCGCCTTTTGATACGCCTCGGCGGCAAGGTCGAGCTGCCGGGCATCCTTGTTCTTTCCCGCCCGTTGCAGCAGGCAGTTGCCGATGGCGCCCATGGCGAGCGGCGCCAGACGGCTGTTCGGAAAATGCGTTGAGTTGGTGATGCGGCTGAAGGCGTTGATGGCGTCGCCGAACGGATCCTCGGCGATGGGCACGCCGGCCTGGCTCGCGGTGAGGTAGGTGTCTCCGAGCGCGAAGAGCGCCTCGGCCTGGATGTCCTTGGGGACGCGTTCGCTGCTGGCCTGCGTGACCAGCTCGTTGAAATAATTGGTCGCGTCCTTGTAGCCCTGGCGCTGGAAGGCCGAGCGGCCCGCCGCCAGCCGGGCGAGGTGTTTGAGCCGTGAATCGGGCCAGTTGGTGTTTTGGAAGAGCAGCTGGTAGCTGCTCTCCGCCTTGTCGAAGGCGTCGCCCCGGCTGTAATACAGGTCACCCACCCGGTATTGCGCAAGCGGCGCGTTGCTGTTTGCCGGGTAGAGTGCGACGAAGTTCGTGAAAAGCGTCAGCGCATTGGTCCCGCCGGACTGCTCCACGAACCACGCGCGCTCGAACTCCACATCACCGCGTGCGCCGTTGGTCGGGAACAGCCTCAGCCACTCGTTGTATTTGCGCGCCGTGTTCGCCCAGTCGAACTCCTGCCGGTGGGTGCGTGCGATGGCGAGATGCACCTGTGGTGCCAGTGCGGAGTTGGGGAAACGGTCTATCAGCAGTTGGAACCGCGCGCGCGCCTCGGCGGGCCTGCCAAGACGCCTCAGTTCGGTGCCGTGCAGCAGCACCGCACGGTCGCTGTAGAAGCTGTCGGGGAACCACTCCAGAATTTTCCGCACCGCGCCGTCCGCCACCGCCAGGTTCGTCACCGCGATCGCCGCGCCCAGCTGCTGGTAGAGCGCCATGTCCAGATACGTGGTCCGCACGCGCTCGAAGTCGGCGTATTGCTCGACGACCAGCCCGAAGTTCTGGATGGCGTTGGTGAAATCCCCGAGCTGCACCTGCGCCTCGCCCAGCTTGAATCGCGCGACGGCCTGCTCCTCGGACCTGGGGAGACGGCGGAGCGCCGCCGTGAAATCCAGCACCGCCGCCGCCGGCTGGCCCAGGTGCAGATGACACCAGCCGCGCTGGTAAAACGCCCGGCCAAGCAGCGGGCTGTTCGTGTAGGCCGTGACGACGCGGCCCAGGTTCGTGACGGCGATCAGCAGCAGATTGGTCGGCCCGGCGTTCGTCGTGCCCGTCCGCGCGTGAAATTCCTTCACCCGCAGCTCGCCCAGCGTGAGCTGTGCAAGGTCGAGCGACGGGTCCGCCGGGTATTGCGTGGAGAACAGCTCCAGCATCGCGATGGTGGCCGGCTCCCGGTTGGTTTGGGCGAGATTCAGCTCCACCGCCTTGAACAGGGCCCTCTGCCGCAGCTCCGCCGGCGCGTTGGTGGTGAAGTTGTTGGTGAACGAAGCCACCGCCGCCGCCAGCTCGCCGAGTTTTTCCAGCACCGTCCCCTGCAGGGCGAAGGACTCGGCCTGCATTGCGGGCTGCCTCAACGCGCCCGCGAGCCGGACGAGGTTGGTTGCGACGGGCAGGGCCTCCGCGGAGCGGCCCGCCTCCGTGAGAACCCGCCCCAGCAGGAAGCGGCGACGCCAGTCCACCTCCGGTTCCACGCGAAGTCCTTCGATCGACCGCACCGCCTGCTCCGCCGCCGGAAACTGACGTTCCGCCAGCAGCACCTCGCCCAGCAGCAGCGTTCCGTTGACCGCGAGGCTGTTGGTGGGCGAGGCCTTTGCGGCCCGCTGAAATCCGCCGGTCGGAGCGCTCAGGAGCGCGATGACGTTCGTGCGCTGGCCCAGCCGGAAGCGCGCGAGCGCCTCGTTGTGGGCGGCGGCAAGCAGGTGCGCGGAGTTGGGAAAGTCGCGGACAACCAGCGCGTAGGTCGATGCGGCCTTTTGGAACTGCCCCGCCTGAAACTCCGCCTCGCCGAGCCAGAACTGATACTGGTCCGCCAGCTTGCCGGCCTGGGGCAGGCCGGCCGTGAGCAGTTCCATGGCTCCTGAATAGTTCTTCTGGAAGTGCCGCGCCTGCGCCTGCCGGAACACGGCCTCGGCCTTGAACGGGGAACCCGGCCAGAGGCGGATGAACTCGCCGAACCCCTTCTCGGCCCAGTCATAGTTCAGGTCCTGAAACGCCTTTGCAGCCGCCTCGAAGTCACGCCGTTCCAGCGGGTCGGAAAAATCAGCGGCAGGAATACTCAGCCAGCCTGTGAGCAAAACCAGCGCGCAGAGCCATCGAGCCAAACCGGAGCCGCAGGATGTCCGACGACGAATCCCTTCCCCCTTCGCGGAGCGAGGGAAGGTGGCCGGAGGCCGGATGAGGGGGGCGGCCACCAACGCCGACGCGCGGCACCCCTCACCCCGGCCCTCTCCCCTTGCTCCGCAAAGGGAGAGGGAGGAGAGACTCTGGCCATCCAGTTTTCGCAAGCTGCTCACTTCGTTGCAGTATTCGTCTCCGCGCGGAGGATTCGATTCAAAAATTCTCCCGTGTGACTTCCGGGCGTGGCGGCGACGGTTTCCGGTGTCCCTTCCGCCACGATGCGTCCGCCGCCGGTGCCGCCTTCGGGTCCGAGGTCCAAAATCCAGTCGGCGCACTTGATGACGTCGAGGTTGTGCTCGATGACCAGCAGCGTGTTGCCCGGCGCGCGGAGCTTGAAGAAGACTTCGAGCAGCTTCGCAACGTCGTGGAAATGCAGGCCGGTCGTGGGCTCGTCCAGAATGTAGAGCGTCTTGCCGGTCTGGCGTCGGGACAGTTCGGCGGCCAGCTTCACGCGCTGCGCCTCGCCGCCGGAGAGCGTCGTGGCCTGCTGGCCGAGCCGCAGGTAGCCGAGGCCGACTTCCGCCAGCGTCAGGCATGGCTCGAAAATCTTAGGCACCGCACGGAAGAAGTTCACCGCCTCGTCCACCGTCAGGTCGAGGATGTCGGCAATGTTCATCCCCTTGAAGTTGATCTCCAGCGTCTCGCGGTTGTAGCGCCGGCCCGCGCAGCTTTCGCAGGTCACATAGACCGGCGGGAGGAAATGCATCTCAATCTTGAGCAGGCCGTCGCCCTGGCACTTCTCGCAGCGCCCGCCCTTCACGTTGAAGCTGAAGCGGCCCGCGTCGTAGCCGCGGATCTTCGCCGACGGGAGCTGCGCGAAGAGGTCGCGGATGGCGTTGAAGATGCCGGTGTAAGTCGCCGGGTTGCTGCGCGGCGTGCGCCCGATGGGCGTCTGGTCAATGACCACGACCTTGTCGAGCAGCTCGGTGCCGTTGATGGCCCGGTGCGCGCCGGGCCGCTCCTTCGAGCCGAACCACAGGCGGAAAAGCTGCCGCTGCAAGATGTCGCAAATCAACGTGCTTTTGCCCGAGCCGCTCACGCCGGTGACGCACGTCAGCGTTCCGAGCGGAATGCGCGCGTCCACGTTCTGCAAGTTGTTCTCCCGCGCGCCGAGGATTTCCAGCCAGCCGGACTTGCCCACGGGCGAGACGCGTTTGCGCGGCACGGAGATGCTCAAGTCGCCGCTCAGGTAACGGCCCGTGAGCGAGCGCGGGTTCGCCATCACTTCCGCAACGGTGCCTTGCGCGACGACTTCGCCGCCATGCGTGCCCGCGCCGGGGCCGAGGTCAATCACATGGTCCGCGCGGCGGATGGTGTCCTCGTCGTGCTCGACGACGAGGACGGAATTGCCGAGGTCGCGGAGTCCTTCGAGAGTTTTAAGCAGCCGCTCGTTGTCGCGCTGGTGCAGGCCGATGCTGGGCTCGTCGAGGATGTAGATGACGCCGACCAGCCCCGCGCCAATCTGCGTCGCGAGCCGGATGCGCTGCGCCTCGCCGCCGGAGAGCGTGCCGGACTCGCGGTCCAGCGTGAGGTAGCCGAGGCCGACGTTCTTGAGGAAGCCCAGACGCGCGCAGATCTCTTTCACCAGTTCGCCCGCGATTTTCTGCTGAAAGTCCGTGAGCGGCAGCGACGCGAAGAAGAGGTCGGCGGTGTCCACGGAGAGAGCGCAGACATCGGCGATGGAGAGGCCGGGGACTGCCGCGCTCGCAGTCGCAGCCTTTAGGCTGCGCGTCATCGCTTCCGTATCCGGCAAGCGCAACCTAAAGGTTGCGACTACGGGGCCGCCCAGCGTCACCGCCAGCACCTCCGGCCGCAACCGCTTCCCCCCGCATGCGTCACAGAACTCCGGGGCCATGAAGGCCTTCAGCCGGTTCTTCGTGAACTCGCTTTCGCTCTCGGCGTAGAGGCGTTCGAGGTTCTTCAGCACGCCCTCGAAGGGCCGCGAGATTTTGCTGACCTTGCCCGCGCGCATGAAGTTGAAGCCCACCTCGGTCTCGCCCGAGCCGTGCAGCACCACGCGGCGGAAGTCCTCCGGCAGCGACTTCCACGGCGTCTCCAGATTCTGCTCGAAGTGCGCCGCGAGGCCGCGCAGCAGGGCCTTGTAATAGACCACCATCCTCTTGCCGCCGCGCCGCCATGGCAGCACCGCGCCGGACTCCAGCGACTTCTCCGCATCCGGCACGATGAGCGCGGAGTCGAAGACCATCTTCTGCCCGAGGCCGTGGCACACTGGACACGCGCCAAACGGGGAGTTGAACGAGAAGTGTTTGGGCTCCGGAGGATCGAAGGTCTCACCCGTGGCGGGAGAATACATCCGGTTGGAGAGCAGCTTCTCCTGCCAGACTGGCGATTGGCGATTGGCGATTGCCGATTGTTCCGTCCGCGTGATTTCGTCCATCCTCGCCCGCGCCGACTGGCCACTGATTACTGAAGACTGAACACTGGCCGCCTCCGGCGCTTGCGACAGCAGCAGCAGTTTCCCATTCCCCCACTTCAGCGCCGTCTCCACCGAATCGCCGAGCCTAACGCGAATCTTGTCATCCACCACCAGCCGGTCCACGACCACCTCGATGGTGTGCGCCTGCTTCGGGTCGAGCTTGATGCGGACGTTGGCGGCGAGTTCGACCAGTTCCCCGTCCACCCGCGCCCGCACGAATCCATCGCGCGCCAGCCGCTCAATCACATCGCGGAACTCGCCCTTCTGCTTCTCCACCACCGGCGCGAGCAGCATCACGCGCGTGCGCGGCGGCAGCGCAAGGATGGTGTCCACGATGTCGCTCGTCGTCTGGCGCGATATGGGCTGGCCGCTCGTGGGGCAGTGCGGCTGGCCGACGTGCGCAAAGAGCAGGCGCAGGTAATCGTAAATCTCCGTGGTCGTCGCGATGATGGAGCGTGGATTCGAGCCGGAGCTGCGCTGCTCGATGGCGATGGTCGGGGACAGCCCTTCGAGGTAGTCCACGTCCGGCTTCTGGAGCTGGTCGAGGAACTGCCGCGCGTAGGCGGAGAGGCTTTCCACATATTTGCGCTGGCCCTCGGCGTAGATGGTGTCGAACGCGAGCGACGACTTGCCGGAGCCGGACAGGCCGGTGAGCACCACGAGCTTGCCGCGCGGAATGGCGAGCGTGACAGCCTTGAGATTGTGCTGCCGTGCGCCGCCAATGCGGATGGAATCGGTCGCCATGTCGCTGAATTTCGTCCTGCGAGTAAGGGGCGAGCATACCGTCCCTGCGGACCGATGCAAAGCCGGGAACTGAAAGAAACCGGGGCTGGCCGGTCGAAACTTCCCTCTTTCCTTCCCCCGGTGCTTTGCCAAGCTCCGGGTCGCTATGATTCGAAGGTTCATTTTTGCGCTGGCGCTTGCCTGCGCCGCCATCACCACCGTTTCCATCGCCGCGCCCTTTGAGTTGAAGGAGGGCGACCGGGTTGTTTTTCTGGGCGACACGTTCATCGAGCGCGAACAGCGCTACGGGTGGATCGAGCTGGTCCTCACCACGCGGTTCCCGGACCGGAACATCACCTTCCGCAACATCGGCTGGAGCGCCGACACGCCCTCGGGTCGTTCGCGCCTGGGTCTCTCGTTGCGTCAGGCCGGCCTTGAGCCGCAGGGAGAGGGCTGGGAGATCCTCCAGAAGCAGATTGCCGAGACCAAGCCGACGGTGGCCTTCATCGGCTACGGCATGGCCAGTTCATTCGACGGCGAGGCCGGCCTGACCAAGTTTGAGGCGAGCTACAACCGGCTGTTGAACACGCTCGAACAGCTTTCACCGGGAGTCCGGTTTGTGCTGCTGACGCCCATCAAGCACGAGAAGTTGCCCCCCCCGATGCCCGATCCGGAGAAGCACAACGAGCAGCTTGCCCGCTACGCGAAAGTCATCGAGCAGGTCGCAACCGAAAGGGGCTTGGTTTACATCAACCTGTTCGACGAAATGCTGTCGAAACTCGGCAGGGGGTCCCTCACGAAACCCCTGACGGAAAACGGCATCCACCTGGATGGCGGCGGCTACCAGTTCGCCTCGCGGGAAATCCTGCAATCCCTGTTTCCGAGCGACACGTTCGAGTTCCCGCTGGGCCCTGTCAGCGAAACCATGCGGCAGGTCATCGTCCGGAAAAACGAGTTCTATTTCCATCGCTCGCGCCCGGCGAACATGGCTTACATCTTCGGCTTCAGGAAACGCGAGCAGGGGCAGAACGCCGTCGAGATGCCGCAGTTCGACCCGCTCATCGAGGCCGAGGAAAAGAAGATTCGCGAGCTGTGCAAGCTTCTCGACCAGCCCGGACTGATGCCCGATCCCCAGCTCCACCCCGCCGTGCTCCGCAGCCAGGCCGCCGCCGCCGTGCATACGCCGCAGCCCCATCCCGAATTCACCGTCGCCGACGGCCTCGAAGTCACGCTTTGGGCTGAAAACCCGCATCTCGCCAAACCCATCCAGATCAACTTTGACCCGCAGGGCCGTCTGTGGGTCGCCAGCAGCGAGATTTATCCGCAGATCGAACCCGGTCAGGCGGCCCACGACAAAGTCATCGTCCTCGAAGACACCACCGGCGCCGGCAAGGCCGACAAGGCCACCGTCTTCGCCGACGACCTGCTCATTCCGACCGGCGTGATACCGGGCGACGGCGGCTGCTACGTTGCCCAAAGCACGAAGCTGCTCCATCTCAAGGACACCGACGGGGACGGCAAGGCTGATGTGCGCCGCATCGCCCTCACCAGCTTCGGCACCGAGGACACGCACCACAACCTGCACACGCTCTGCTGGGGGCCGGACGGCCGGCTCTGGATGAACCAGTCCATCTACACCCGGAGCGAAATCGAGACGCCTCACGGCGTTGTGCGCCTGCACTCGGGCGGTGTGTTCCGCTTCGAGCCGTCATCCCAGAAACTGGAGATCGTCTTCAAGGGCTGGGTCAATGCGTGGGGTCACGAGTTTGACGCGTTCGGCCAGAGCTTTCTGACGGATGGCGCGGGCTTCATGGGCATCAACTGGGGCATGCCCGGCGCGATGTATTTCACCTACGCCAAGGCCCGGCGCACCATGCCCAGCGTCAGCCCCGGCAACTACCCGAAGTTCGCCAGCATCGAGATCATCCGCAGCACGCACTTCCCCGCCGACTGGCAGGGCCGCGTGGTGACGTGCGACTTTCGCGCCAACCGCGTGACGAGCTTCGACGTGTCGGAGTCCGGCGCGGGCTACGAGACCCGGCAGGGCCCCGACCTCCTGCGCACGGCGAACAACACCTTCCGGCCCATTGACGTGAAGCTCGGACCCGACGGCGCGCTCTACATCGCCGACTGGAGCAACCCCATCATCAACCACGGCGAAGTGGACTTCCGCGACCCGCGCCGCGACCGCGAGCACGGCCGCATCTGGCGCGTGAGCGTGAAGGGCAGGGCGGCCCTGAAGAAACCCGGGCTGGCGCAGGCCGGCATGACCGCGCTGCTCAACGAGCTGCTTTCTGCCAACCACTTCAACGCCGCCCAGGCCACCCGCGTGCTGGTGGAAAAAGGCGCCGCCGTCGTGGCGCCCGAGTTGACGAACTGGACCGCGCAGCTCAAGAACGAAAAGGACCTTCTCGCCGCGCTCTGGATTCATCAGGCGCTGAACCTGCCCGCGCCCGGACTGCTCGACCGCGTGCTGGCCGCGCAAGACGGCCGCATCCGCGCCGCCGGCGTCCGCGTCCTCAGCCACGCGGGCGCGCTGCCTGCCGCTCCGGTGCGCGTTGCCGACACCAACGGAACCGTCAGCACCCACCTCACCGACGGCGGCGCGAGCTTCTCCGTGGGCGACACCGTCGCACGCCTCGCCAGGCTCGTCGCCGACCCGCATCCGCGCGTCCGCATGGAGGCCGTGCGTGCGCTGGTGAAGTTCCCCTCCGCCGAAGCCGCCGCCTCGGTGCTTGCGGCCGTGAACACCATCGGCTCCGACCCGTTCCTCGACTACGCGGTCTGGCTTTCCATCAACGACCTCGCGGAGCCGTTTCTCGTCTCCCTGGAGTCCGGCGCGTGGCAGCCTGATTCGCCCGCGAAGCAACGGCAGCTTGAGTTTGCCATGAAGGCGCTCGAGCCCGCAGTGGCCGCGTCGAGCGTCGCAAAGATTCTCACTGTCAAACCGCTCACCCGGGACGGGGCCGGTCCGTGGATCGAGCTCATCGGCGCCGCAGGCGGGCAGGAGGAGGTCAACCGTCTCTGGGAGCAGGTCGGCGCGCGTGACTTCACTGACGAGGCCCTGAACCGCGCCCTTGCAGCCCTCGCCTCCGCCGCGCGGCTCCGCAGCGTGAAGCCCGCCGGAGACGCCTCCCTGGGTGTGCCGCTGCTCTCCCATGCGAGCCTTCCGATCCGGCTGGGTTTTGTAAACCTGCTCGGCGCATGGAAGAATCCCGGGGCGGCCTTTGCCGACATGGTGAAGCTCGCCGGCAGCGCGGGCACGCCCGACGCGGTGCGCACCGCGCTCTTCGCCGCGTTCCGCGAACTGGGTGCCATTCCGCCCGTGGTCGGCGCGCTCCAGCCGCTGGCCGCGAAAACTTCACCCGCGCCCGTCCGTCGCGCCGCCGCCATCACGCTTGCGTCGCTCCAGCCCGGGAAGTTCGCCGATCTCGCGCTCGACGAGCTGGCCGGCACCAAAACCGAGGCCGAGGCGCTCGAACTCTGGCGCAGCGTGCTCGCCACCAAGGGCGCGTCAAAGCAGTTCGCCGACAAGGTCGCCGCCAGGTCCGCGCTGCCGGCGCACGTTGCCGTCGCCGGTCTCCGCACCGCCCGCGAAGGCAGCACGCCCGACCCGGCGTTCATCGCCGCGCTCACCAAGCTCCTCAACATCACGGCGCTTTCCCCCGACAAGCTCACGCCCGAGAAGCTCAAGGAACTGGCCGACATCGCCCTGAAGGCGGGCGACCCCGCGCGCGGCGAGCGCGTGTATCGTCGCACCGAGCTGGGCTGCACCTTGTGCCACGGCATCGGCGGCGTCGGCGGCAAGGTTGGTCCCGACATGACGAGCCTGGGTGCGGCGGCCCCGGCGGATTACCTCGTCGAGTCCCTGCTGCTGCCCAGCGCGAAGATCAAGGAGGGATTCCACGGCGTGACCATCGAGACGAAGGACGACCTCGAATACAACGGCATCCTCGTGCGCGAGACCGGGCAGGAAATCGTCCTTCGCAACGCGCAAAACCAGGAGGTCAGCGTGGCCGTTGCCAACGTCCGCAAGCGCTCCAACGCGCAGACTTCGCTCATGCCCGCCGGGCTGCTGGACACCCTTCCGGAATCCGACCGCAACGACCTTGTCGCCTTCCTCAGCCGGCTGGGCAGGCCGGGCGAGTTCGACGCGAGCAAGGGCGGCGTGGTCCGCGTCTGGCGCGTGCTGCCGGTGACGCACCGCATGGATCAGGGCGGCTGGGAAAAAATCACGAAGGGCGACTTCACAGCGAAGTGGACGGCGATGGAGAGCGGCATTGGCAACATCACCTGGACGACGCTTGCCTCGCTGGTGAACGGTTCGCTGACGAAGTCCGAGTTCGCGGCGCTGACCGACATGCCCAAGAGCGTGACGCTGACGAGCTTGTTCGTCGGGACGACCTTTTCCCTCGCGAAGGCGGGCCCGGTGACGCTGAACGTCGAAGGGATCGCGAAGCCGGAAATCTGGATCGACGGCCAGCGGCTCTCGAAGCTCGGAAACAACTTCTCCGCCGGCACGCACACGCTGATCCTCCGCCTCGACGGGGCGCAGCTCCCCGAGAAAGTCCGGGTGAAATCCGCCGAAGCAAGCTGGTCGCTGAACTGACAGGGCGGCAACGCGGACTTTGCAGGCGTGAAGCGCCTCCCCTCAGCCTCCGGCCGAACCTCCCCCGGCCGACGGCGACGGAAATGACGTGGCTCCCCCGCCAGGCGTCAACGGACCCGCAAGGACAGTCCTGGGGTTGAAATACCGCGAATGATTCCGGGTGGAACGGCCAACTTGGCCGTTTTCGGCGGCAACTTGCCGCCGAGCTTCGGCACAGCCAATGTTCGAGCCAATTGGTGCGGGCTTGGCGCAGCACGAGCGGCGGGCGGGTGGCCCGTTCCACCCGGAACAATTCGCTCCACCTCGGTGCGACGGGAGCGAGAAGCCCTTCGTGCGCTACTTCACGAAGGCCGCGCTCTTCTTGCGCCCGGCGCTTTCGATGAAGGCCAGGAGGTCGAGCATGTCTTCCTTGCCCAGGGCGTCGGCGAGGCCCTGCGGCATGGGTGAGAGCTTGGAGAAGCTCCGCTTTGCCACGTCCGCCTTCTTCACGGTGATTTTCGTTTCAGGCTGGAGCTGGTTCGGGACGAGCACGAACTGATCGCCCGTTTCATCCACGAGCCGGCCTGTGAAGTCGTCGCCGTTCTTCAGCACCACGGTGGTGTTCAGGAACTGTTCCGAGACGACCTTGCTCGGGTCGAGAATGCTCTCCAGCACGTCGCGGCGGCTGAAACGCGAGGCCACCGCGGTGAGGTCCGGCCCCACGCCGCCGCCCTCGTTTCCAAAGCGGTGGCACGCGAGGCATTGCGCGTCCACGAAGGCCTGCCGGCCCTTCTCGAAGTTCCGGCCCCTGCCGGCGCGGTCGAGATCCTTCTCGAAGTCCGCCATCGTCCACGTCTTCACGAAGCTGCGCGTCTGCGGCTTCGGAAACTCGCTGACGCCCTTCCGGTTCGGCCGGTTGCTGTTCAGCTCGTCGGTGATGGTGGCGATCTGCCGCCCGAACTCGGCCTTCTCGGCGGCGGTCAGGTTTGCGGTCAGCTCCTTGAGAAAGTTGATCAGGAAGTTTTTCATGCTCGAACCGTCGCCGTAGGGCCGGCCCGCCTCCTCGAACCACTTCAACGTGTCGCCCTGGTGCGCATGGCCGGAGCGGTCCCTGGTCCAGTAATCCAGATACTCGCGACGCTGGTCGGCGGTCCAGTGCTTCGCGGTGCGCAGATGGAAAAGGTAATGAAACATGTCCTCCTGCGTGGGCGCGGCGGCCATGAGCGTGAGCGTCTTGTCCACCACGTCGGGCGCGCCGAGGGCGATGAGCACCTGCGAAATCTCGCGGTTCACGAACGTGCTCTTGTTCGGGTAGCTCTTGCTGAGTTTCTCCGTCGCCAGCTTCACCACGTCGGCGGAGGGCAGGCCGTTGCGGGCGATGCTGACCTGGACGACACGAATCTTGTCGAGCTGCTGGCGCTCGGGGAGCGTGGCCAGCGGCCACTTGCCGAGCGCGCGGAGGCATTCGTCCTGCGCAGACTTGCCGCCGAGACGGGCAAGGGCGAGCAACGCGGTGAGACCGCCATCGGCGGATTTCTCCTCCAACGCACGGCTCTGCCAGGTCGTGACGGGCTGCGCCTCCAGGGCGACACGCGCGGCGAAGCGGATCGCGCGGTCCGGGCTGTTCAAGTGCGGCCAGATGAAGTCCAGCGCCGTCGGGTCGGCCTTGCCGTGGTAGGACTCAAGCCGGCGGCGCAGCGCACGCGCCCCGGCACCTTCCTTGTTCGCTTCCCAGGCCGGCGCGGTGGATTCCCCGCCGGTGTAGCTCACGCGGTAGAGGCCGGAGGCCGTGCCGCGTCCGCCGATGACGAAATACATCGCGCCATCGTCGCCGATGACGAGGTCGGTCAGGTTCAGCGGAGGCTTGGGCGCGCCGGGTTTCATCAGGCCGGCGGGGGCGACGAGATTCTCCCACGTCGCCGAGTAGCTTGCGCCTTCAGGCTTGAGATGCACCGCAATGAGGCGGCCGTAGGTCCAGTCCAGGATGTAGAGGGCGCGCTGATACTTCGCAGGGAACTTCGCGCCCCTGCCATTGCCCACGCCGGTGGGGCAGCCGACGCCGATGTTGGGCGTCGCGCCAAGGCTGTCCGCGTAATACTCCGGCCAGCGGCCGGTGCCCGAGCGCCAGCCGTAGTCGCCGCCGCTGACGCAGTGGTTCACCCGCGTGGGCACATACCACGGCATCCCCCAGTCCCATTCCATGTCGGAGTCGTAGGTGAACAACTCGCCGTCCACGTTGAAGGCGAAGTCGTAGTGGTTGCGGAAGCCGCCGCAGAAGAACTCGAACTTCGTCCCGTCCGGCTTCCCGCGCAGCACGTAACCGCCCGGCGCAAGGATGCCGGCGGCGTGGCCGTTGCCGTCCCACTGGCGCGGGAGCACGTGGTCCTCGCCGTAGTTGCGATACTGCGGGTTGGGCTCCAGCTCGGCGGGCGGCTTGGTGTGGTTGCCCGCCATCACGTAGAGATTTCCATCCGGGCCGAACGTGACGGCGTGCGGGCCGTGCTCGCCGCCGCCGGGGATTTTCTTCACGAGTTCAATTTTGCCCCACTTGTCGCTGCCGTCGTCGGTGATGCGATAAAGGCCGGACTCGAACTTCGTGGAATACTTGTTCACGACGACCCAGAGCGCGCCGTTGGCGAAGACCGAACCCTGCGCGTCGTAGAGCGGCCTGGCGATCCAGTCGCGCCTGGCAACCTTGCCATCCTTGCCGAGCGTGACGCGGAGGAGGCCGCCGTCGGGATTGGCGGACTTGTATTGCGGGCTGAGGATGAGCCGGCCCTTGTCATCCTTGCACAGGTTGACCCATGAACCGTCCTCCGGCTCGCCGTTGAGGATGAGTTCGACCTTGAAGCCGGGCAGTGCGAAAAGTTGTTCAGCGGGGGTGGCCACCCGGCGTTCCTCGCGTTTCGACGCTCCGGCGGCGGCGGGCGCAAAGACATTGCCCCACGGCGCCATGCCGAGCTTGCCCAGCGACTTCGCCGCGCTCCAGGCGGAGTCCACAAAGCCGGGCTTGTTCCAGTCCTTCGCCTCCTTGTCCGACGCCTTCCAGGACGCGTCGGTGACGATGACCTGGCGGCCCTTGTCCGTGGTGAGCGTGAGCTGGGCGATGGCGGCGGCGGCCGAGCTGTCGCCGTTGCGCCCCAGGATGGCGAGGAGGTTCTGGCCGGGCTTGAGCCTGGCGGTCACGTCGGCCTTGTGGCCGCTGTGCCAGTCGTGCGCCGTCACAACCCGCTCGCCATTGACGAAGACGTCGAGCCCGTCATCCGCCGTGGCGATCAGCTCGGCCTTCTTGACCGCGCCCTCAACGGCGAAGGACTTGCGGAAGTAGCGGACTTCGGCGGTGGTGGACTTGTTGAACCAGATCCACTCCGGCGTTTGAGCGGCGGCGGATTGCACCGCCACGATGACGGCGGCGGCGAGCAGGCGGAATTTCTTCATGCGTGTAAAAATGCCCGGGACGGGCGGCTGTGAGAACCGAAAAAAGAGTCGTGAAAGATCCGACGGGCGGAGCAACCGCCGTTGAAAGAACCCTGATCGGTCTCGGCTACTTCCCGATCTCCAGTGCGAAGAGCTGCTTCTTGTCCCGCTGGTAAATCTTCCCGTCCGCAATCGCCGGGTGGCTCCAGGTGTTGCCGCAGACCTGGATGCGGCCCAGTTCCTCGAACTTCTCGGGGCTGGCCTTGAGCAGCAGCATCGTGCCGGTCATGTCCTGCACCAGCAGCTTGTCCCCGGCGGCGATGACGGCGGCGTAGTCGCCGAAGCCGGGGTGGCTCCACTTCAGTTCGCCGGTCTTGAAATCCACGCAGATGAACTCGGTCTTCGCGCCGGTGCCCAGGCCGTAGAGGTGGCCGTTGACCAGCACGGGCGTGGCGAGGGTGATTTTGACTTTGTCGTTCTTCCACGCCGGCTCGAGCTTGAAGCCGCCGCTGTCCTTGCTGACGGTGAACTTGGTCAGGCCGATGGACGAGGAGGAGATGGTCACGGAGTTGTCCGCGAGGATCGGCGTGAGCACATGGCGCTTGGCACCGGTCTTCACGGGCGTCTGCCAGAGGATTTTCCCGCTGCCCACGTCCACGCCCATGAGCGAGTCGCCCGTCAGGTGGATGACCTGCCGCGTGCCCGCAAGCGTGCCGACCATGAGCGAGGAATAGGCGGTGTTCTCGTTGCCGGCGGTCCAGAGCACCTTGCCGGTTTTTTTGTCGAAGGCGACGAGCGTGCCCTTGGTCGGGCTGCCGACGGGGACGAAGACGCGGTCGCCGTCAATGACCGGCGAGCCGTTGTTGCCGTGGCGGCGGGCGGCGGTCTGGTTGGCCTCGGGCGTGCGGTTCTTGTTCCCGAGGAAGGGCGCGGCCCAGTCCGTGCCGAAGTTTGTGCGCCAGACGGTTTTTCCGTCCGCCAGCGACAGACAGCGGAACTCACCGCGACAGGTCTGGACATAAAGCCGGTCACCGTCCACCAGCGGCGTGCAGCGCGGGCCGGTGCCGTAGGTGTTCTCGAAAGCCTCGGACTCGCCCACGGCGGCCTGCCACAACGGCTTGCCGGTTTTGAGATCGACGGCGTGCGCGACCTCCTGCCCTCCCTGCTCGTCGAGGTAAATCAACTTGCTGCCCGCGACGATGGGCGAGGCCTGGCCGTTGCCGACGGGGATGCTCCAGAGCGCCTTCGGCTCCCTGGGCAGCGCGGCGATGGTGGCGCTGACGTGGCCGTCACGGTTGGGGCCCCGCCACTGCGCCCAGTCGGCGGCGGGCAGGCTGACGGCGAGGAGGATGGCGGCGGAGCAGAGCGGGGTTTTCATGTGTGTTGGCGCGGATATTGACGGCGGCGGGCAGCCGGTTAATCAAGCTCTTCGGGTCTGCGCCTGACACAATCCGCCGGGCACCATCTCCCCCGTTGACACGTCGCGGCTCCTTGTTAGTGTCGCGACTCCTTTTTCGCGGACTTTCCCGAAAACGACAGACTGACCCGACACATCCTGATTATGGCTAAAACAACGAAATACGTTTACACGTGGGGCAACAAGAAGGCGGACGGCGACGGCTCCATGAAACCCCTTCTCGGCGGCAAGGGCGCAAACCTCGCCGAAATGACGCGCATCGGCCTCCCGGTGCCTCCCGGCTTCACCATCACCACCGAAGTCTGCACGTATTACTACGCCAACAAGCGCACCTACCCGAAGGAACTCCAGGCGCAGATGCAGGCGGGCATCGCCAACATGGAGAAGATCATGGGCACGAAGTTCGGCGCGACCTCCGGGATGCCGAACTTCGTGCCCATGATCTTCTCCATGTTGG
>JBAYGL010000020.1:0-23129 GCA_041666725.1 Limisphaerales bacterium | reverse complement strand
GGGATTGCTCGCAGATGACAGGGGTTTACGGGCCGAAGCCATTCATCCCCCACGCGGCGTCGCTCCTTCAGGGTTTCCCCCATTGAGAAAAATTCTCGACTGCTGCCACCCGTAGGTGTCTGGACCGTGTCTCAGTTCCAGTGTGGCTGGTCGTCCTCTCAGACCAGCTACCCGTCTTAGCCTTGGTGAGCCGTTACCTCACCAACTAGCTGATAGGCCGCGGGCTAATCCTAAAGTGTCAGGCCTTACGGTCCCCAACTTTAATCACAGAAAGATGCCTTCTAGTGATCACATTTGGTATTAGCTCCGATTTCTCGGAGTTATCCCAAGCTTCAGGGAAGATTACCCACGTGTTACGCACCCTTGCGCCGCTGAACATTTCGAATATTGCTACCCGAAATGTCCCGCTCGACTTGCATGTCTTATCCACGCCGCCAGCGTTCGTTCTGAGCCAGAATCAAACTCTCCGTTAAAAACGTTAGCTTGATTCTCGTTGAGTTTTTACACCCAACAATTGTCAATTTGATTAAAACTCTTCAGGAGTCCCACTAACAGGAACATCCTAAAGGGGCTCTCACTTGTCGCACAATTCAATTTTCAAAGAACCAACCGACGCATTCGCCAAACCATTTCCCGTTTTAGGGGAAAAAAAACCTGAGCGCCTGTTTAAATTCAAAACTAGGCATCTCAGCTTCGTTTGACGCAGCTCTTTTACCAGAGCTGCGCGGCGAGTCAACAGTGTTTTTCGTGACTCACTCTCGAACCGCGTCGTTCAAAACAACAGCGACAGACTAGCTGACTCCAAAAACTGTGCAATATCTTTTTTTAAAAATCTGCTCCCACCATTTTTAAGCCGAGCACGGGAGCCGTGGAACTCGACAAAGCTTCACAAACATCGCAACTTTCTCCCGTGTTGGAATCAAAGTTAAATCGTCTTCGCGACACACTTCTCAGCTTTGACTCCTGCTTGGTTGCCTACTCAGGGGGAGTGGATTCCGTCCTTCTAGCTTTCGTTGCCAACGAAGCCTTACCCAACCGCTCCCTGTCTGTCATTGCGGATTCCCCAAGCCTCCCACGCCGCGAACTGGCCGAAGCAATCGAGATTGCCACCAGGTTTAATCTCCCAATCCAGATCACAAAAACTACTGAGTTCACTAACCCTGCATATACAAGCAACCCATTGAACCGGTGCTATTTCTGCAAGAGTGAGCTGTTCTCAGAACTGATTCCTTTAGCTAAGGCACTCGGACTTAAAGTTATTGTTTACGGAGAAAACGCCAGTGACATCGGTGATTTTCGTCCCGGCGCTCAGGCCGCCACTGAATCTCACATTCGCGCTCCCCTTAAAGAGGTCGGCCTCACAAAGGCCGAGATTCGTATCCTTTCCGCACGCTTTGGGCTACCTACTGCTGACAAACCGCAAATGGCCTGTTTGAGCTCTCGCATCCCCCACGGTGAGCCGGTCACCGAATTAAAGCTGCGCATGATCGAAGCCGGCGAAAATCTCATGCGAGATTTGGGCTTTTCCGACGTCCGAGTGCGGCATCACGAACTGTCTGGCTCCGGCATTGCAGCGTCTGCACAACCCGCCCCACATCTCAATAATCTCGCTGCCCCTCAGACGTGCCCGGCGCTCGCCCGCATCGAAGTCGGCATCTCAGAATTGCCCCGTTTGCTCGACACCACGATTGCCAGCCGCATCTCCGAAGAACTCAAGCGCATCGGCTACACTCATGTCACCTTGGACTTGCAAGGCTACCGTCGCGGCGGTGCGGACGACCCCTCACCGAAGCCCGGCACGTAAGCGCAAACGACACGCACTCGCTGGCCTTTCGCTCCGCACATCACTAATCTCCGCGCGTGCATCTGGCCCACCTGCGACTCCGCGATTTTCGCAATTATGCGCGGCTAGATGCCGATTTCAGCCCCGGTTTTCACCTCCTTCTCGGTAACAACGCACAAGGGAAAACCAACGTTCTCGAAGCCATTTACCTGCTTGCCACGCTGCGCTCGTTTCGCGGCGTGGGCGGCGCGCAAATGATCCGGCACTCGGCGAAAGGCTACTTTGTCGGAGCGTCCGTCGTTGGCAGCGCGCAGCACGAAATTAAAATGTATTGGTCCTCCGCCGAGCGGAAACTTTCACTCAACAACCAGCCCGTCCGGCGGCTTATGGACTATCTCGGCACCCTGCGGGCCGTGGTTTTTTGCACCGAAGATTTGCAGCTCGTGAAAGGTGCCGCCCGCTCGCGACGCCGATTCCTTGATCTGCTGCTTGCGCAGACGCAAGCGAGCTACCTGCCACTTCTGCAGCGCTACGCCCTAGCCCTCAGATCACGCAACTCGCTCCTCAAACAGCGCACACCCGATCCCGCCCTGCTCGACAGCTTCTCCCAGGAACTCGTCAGCGTCGGCAGTCAACTCACCACGGCTCGGCGTGAACTTCTTCCCCGCATTTCCCCCCTCGCCCGCCTCGCCTACCTCCGGATTTCCCACGATGCCGAAGAACTCCGCCTCGAATATCAGCCGAGCGTGAAGACTGATTTCGCCGTGGAGCTCGCGCGGGTGCGCGACCGCGAACGCACCTACCGCTCCACGCTCGTCGGTCCGCACCGCGACGAACTCGGACTGCTGCTCAACGACCAGCCCGCCGCGCATTTCGGCAGCGAAGGCCAGAAGCGCACTCTCGCCATCGCTCTCAAGATGGCCCAGGCAGAATACGTCACCGGCCTCCTTGGCTTACCGCCCGTGCTGCTCATCGACGACGTGATGGGCGAGCTGGATGCCAAGCGCCGCAACGGCCTCCTACCGCTTTTGGAGCGGTCACATCATGCTCAGGGACAAATCTTTATGACTTGCACCGAGGAAAATTGGCCGCGTGAGCTGGGCCGCGACCTTCACCGCTGGGAAATCAAATCTGGAGCACTCAGCGCCTTGAAACCGGCCTGACTTCACACTGCTGCCATCAGCAGTCCGCTCAATTCCTCCAGTGTCAGCACCACCGGATTCGCCTTCATGCTGCTGGCCTGCAACGCCTTCTGCACCACGCCGGGCACATCGCCCTCGGAGAGTCCCCATTTGCGCAACGGCGCGATTTGCAGCGCAGTGCACAGCTCCTGTGCCCACGCAACACCGTCTGCGGCGGTCGCCTGCGGACGTCCCGTAAGCAGACGGGCGATCTCATCGTAACGCCGCAACGCTGTGCTGTCCGACGCACGCTCGCGCAACGCCCGCACGTTCGCCGCCATCACACCCGGCAACAACGCGGCACAGACGGCTCCATGCGGCGCGGGAAACATCCCGCCAATCGGAGCGGCAAAACCATGCACCGCCCCCAACCCCGCGTTCGCCAGCGCCATTCCGCCGAACAAGCTCGCCAGCGCCATGTCCTCGCGTGCCAACGCGTCATCACCGTGCTCGAAGGCCCGGCGCAGCGAACGCGCCGCCCGCCGCAGCCCCTCCACGCAACATCCATCCGTCACCGGGTTTGCACGCAGGCAGACGTAGGGCTCAATGAGCTGCGTCAGCGCGTCCATGCCGGTGCTGGCGGTCAGGTCAGGCGGCAGGTTCAGCGTCAGCTCCGGATCCACGAGCGCCACGAGCGGCAGCAGATACGGGCTCCGCAGGCTCGCCTTCACGCGATGCTCCGGCGATGCCAGCACCGCGTTGCGCGTGACCTCCGCACCGGTGCCTGCGGTGGTCGGAATCGCCAGCAACGGCGCAGCTGGTCTCGCAAGCGGCGCACCGCGCCCGATGACTTCCAGGTAATCGAGCAGCTCCCCGCCATTCGTCAGCAAGCCCGCGATGGCTTTTGCCGCGTCGATCGCACTGCCACCGCCGAAACCAATCACGACATCACATCCTGTCGCCCGGGCGCGCTCCACGCCCTCGATCACGGCATGAGTCGTCGGCTCGCCTGCAACCGGGAACTCCTCCCACACCACTCCTGCCGCCACAAGCTGCCCGCCCAGCGCCTGCGCCCGCACAACGGACTTGCCCGTCACCACCAGCGCGCGCCGACCAAATTCCTTCGCAATGGCCCCGGCTTGCTTGAACGTGCCGGGGCCGAAGACGACGCGATGGGCGGTGGCGAACTCAAAGTTCATGACTGAACGTTCTGCGTGTTCCGTGAACTGTCCTACACATCACCGTGCTCACGGAACGCACAACGGGGCGCACCGCTACCACCCGGCATCCTCAGGAAACACATTCCCGTATTTCACGCTTGTGCGTGGCGCGGCCATCATCGGCGCAACCGTGTCACGCCAGGTGGCGTAGTGGGCGGTTTCCTTGTGGCGGGCGGGCGCATCGGCAGTGCGATAGACCTCCACAAGCACGAAGCGCGTAGCGTCATCCGCCTGCTGCACGACATCGAAACGCGCGATCCCCGGCTCCTGCACGCTGGCCCGTGCGTTGGCAACCGTCGCGGTCTTGAACGCCTCGACGCACTCCGGCTTCACCTGGACATGGACGTGGACGACGAGCATGGCAGCTAGAAACCCATCTTTTGCAGGGCGATCTGCAGCTGTTCCTGAAACTCCATCACATCCACCTGCGACGGCTTGTAGCCCTTCTGCGCGGGCACCACGCCCATGCGACCCATTTGATCGAGATACCAGTCCGCCGTCTGGCCGTCGCTGAACGTCACCTTGCCGCTGACCACCGTGCCGGGCCGGGCGAGCGTGTCCATGACCAGCTTCACCGCGCCGAGTGCCGGGGCTTCCGGAGCGAGAGCCGGAACAGGCGAGGCCGCAGTCTCGGCACCAGCCGGTGCGCCTGCGGACGCTGGCGCGACGGGAGAAGCGGGCGCGGGCTGTTTGGGCGGCTCGGGGTCTTTGGGCTTGAGGCGCAGATCATCGAGCAGGAAGCGCACTTCCATGTAGGTCATGGTCAGACCCAGCTCGGCGATCATCTTCTTCTGCACGTCGGCGACCTTGAGGCCCTGCTCGAGCCAGACGGAGATTTGTTGTTTTTGCGCGTCGGTTAAATTCATGAGCGATGTGGCTTCTTTTACTTGCGATGCGCCCCCGCTCCAAGCTCAAACCCTCCACGAAACCGGCGGGCAGACGTGCAAGGCTGAACGACGCTGAACCTGTTTGAGAGCCTGTCTGAAAACTGGGTGGGGCCTGTTTTCAGACATTCAGACAGGCTCTGAGCGTTGCACCCGCAACGCCAACCGGAGCCCCGACCTACCTTGCCGCCTCAGTGACCGCCTCAACCACCCGTTCAACCGTCAGGCTCTTCATGCAGCGGAAATCAACCGGACACTCGCGCAGGAAGCACGGCGCGCAGGGCGCATCGCCGCGCAGGAGAATGTGCCTCGGATCGCCCGGCATCCCGGGGCCGGTCAGCTCAACCGAGGTGCTCCCAAACAATCCGACCAGCCTCGTGCCCACGGCGGCGGCCACATGCATCGGCCCCGTGTCGTTGGTGAGCACGACCCGGCACGCGCGCAACGCGGCGCAGAGTTCGCGCAGCGAGGTGCGGCCCGCGAGATTGGTCACGGTGCTCGAAGGCAGGGCCACAAGCGCGGCGGCCAGTTCCGCCGCCAATGCCGCGTCCGCAGGGCCGCCAAAAATGACGAACGAGCAGTTCAAGCGGCCGCGCAGCTCCTTCGCCACGGCAATGAAGCGGTCGGCCGGCCAGCGTTTCGCCGGACCGTATTCCGCGCCGGCGTTCAGCCCGATGAGCAGGCCGCCGAGAAGATTGAACTTCGCCTTCACCGCTGCAATCTCATCGTCCGCGACAGCGATGTGCGGCGCGAGCGGCTCCGCCTTCGCCCCGAGCGAGGCAGCGAGATGGAGATAGTGAAAAATGTGGTGCCTCGCTTGGAGCGCGGCTTGCCGCGGCCTGAAGGCCGCGCTCCGGTCCGCTTCCGCCACAAGCCGTCGCACTTCCTCCGGCGTTCGTTTGCGCATCTTCACCACGTCCGTGCGCCACGGAACGGCCTCGGTGAGCAGTCCGCTCCGCCAGCTCCCCGCGTAGCCGATGCGCCGGGGGATGCCGGCCAGCCACACTTCGAGTCCGGTGCGAAAGGAGTTGGGCAGCACCAGCGCGGCATCGAAACCGGCGGCGCGCAAACGGCGGGCGACGCTGAAAATGCCTTCCTTCGGCGCGAAGGTCACCACCTCGTTGACCGCCGGATGACCCGGCCAAAGTCCTGCGAGCTTCGCCGGCGTCAGCAGCGTGACGTGCGCATCCGGCAGCGCCTCGCGCAACCGCAGCAGCGCAGGCGTGGTCATCACGGCGTCCCCAATCCAGTTCACGCCGCGCACGAGCAGGCGGCGCGGAGCGACGGACATTGAGCTGGGTGCGGTCACGAGATGGCGACGATGTGGGGAGGGTTAAGATCAGGATTAAGATTACGCGCAAGAATCCACAGCCGAATGGAGCGCCGAGGGCGTCCCTTCGCGCTCGTAATCCTGATCTTAATCCTGCTCCTCATTCGTCTTTTCCTTCCGCCACTTGCCTTCCTTCCAGCGGTTGTGAACCCAGAACCAGTTCACCGGATCGCGGCGGATGGCGGCCTCAAAGGCGCGGTTGACATCGCGCGCCAGATCCTCGGTGGGACGCGGCCGTCCATCGTGGTGCGTGAGAATTTCATCGCTCACCTCGATGCGCCAGCGGCCCGGCGCGACGCGAAAACAAATGACCGTGAAGAGCGGACAGCCGTAACGCAGCGCCAGCACGCCCGGCGCGACGCTCGTGGAGCAGTCGCGCCCGAAGAACGGCAGCCGCACGCCGCGGTCGCCCGCGTGCTGGTCCGTGAGCAGGCCAAGCATCATCCCCGGCTGGTTCATGGCCGTCTTGAGGGCGTCAGCATCCTTGCGCCGCTCGAAGAACAGGCCGCCGGACTGCTCCCGCAGCTCCTGCATCAGGCGCGTCAAGCCCTCCTGCCGCAGCCCGCGATACGTCGTGGCGGTCTGGTAACCCGGCACGAACAAACCCGTCCGGCTCAACAGCTCGAAGTTCGCGAAGTGGCCGACCGCGCAGACAATGCTGCGCGGCTTTTCGCCCGGCAGCGCCCGGGGAAATTTTTCCGCCCCCACGAACTCGGTCACGGCGCGGATGCCAGCCTCGTCAAAGCTCGCGGTCTTCACCGCACAGGCGAAGCTCTCGCCGATGCGTTTGAAGTTCTCCCGGGCCAGCCACCGGACCTCAGCCTCGGATTTCTCCGGGAAACACATCGCGATGTTCCGCCGGGCCATCTTGCGGTGCCTCGCGTCCAGCGCATGGGCCAGCCCTCCAAACGTCCGCCCCAGCCACGCCACGGCCCCCAGCGGCAGCGCTTGGAGGAGACCGATCACAACGCGGGCAAGTGTGGTGAGGAGAATATCCATCACTTGAAGCAAATCTGCCGCACGCAGTCCTGAAAGTCCTTCGCGCCGGCGAGGATTTTGATTTCCACGCGCATGAAGCAGATGGGCAGGTCGCGGCGGTCGATCTTCGGGAAGCGCACGGCATCCTTCTGCGTGGTGACGATGATCTCGGCCTGCCGCTTCTTGGCGCGGTTGATGGCGTTGATCACCTCCTGCTGGGTGAAGCGATGGTGATCGGCGAAGCGCTTGGCATAGACCAGCTCCGCGCCCTGTTTCACAAGGCTGCTCTCGAAGCTCTCCGGCTGCGCGATGCCGCTGAAGCTCGCGACCTTCTTGCCCTTCAGGAAGCTCAGGTCCATCCGCTCGCCCGTGAACACATCCTCGAAATAGAGCGGGTGGTGGACGCACTCGACGACGCTGGCGCGCGGGTTGTGCTTGGCGATGCGGGCGCGGAGCCGCGTCGTGTCGCCGTCGCTCTTGGTGAGAAAGATCACGCTCGCGCGGTCCAGATGCGTCGGTGGCTCGCGCAACGTGCCGCGCGGAAGCAGGTGCTCGTTGCCGAACGGCTGCTGGCAGTCCACCAGCACGATGTCCTTCCGGCGGCCGCGCAGCTTCCAATACTGGTAGCCATCGTCGAGCAGGAGCGTGTCGCAGCCGAACTTCGCGATGGCGTAACGGCCCGCCTTCACGCGATCCTTGTCCACGAGCACGACGACGTCCTTCAAGTTGCTCGCGAGCATGTAAGGCTCATCGCCGGCGGTCTCGGAGTTGAGCAGCAGGTTCTTCCCGTCGGAGACGACGCGCGGCGGCGTGGTGTCCTCGCGGAGCAAAAGCTTGTTCAACAGGCGCGGGCCGAGCGGGCCGGGATTCGAGCGGTAGCCGCGCGAAAGGATGGCCACCTTGCGCCCGGCATCGGTCAGCTCGCGGGCGAACTTCTCGACCACCGGCGTCTTGCCCGTGCCGCCGACGGTGACGTTGCCGACGGCGATGACCTGCACGCCGAGCGTGGAGTCACGGAGAATGCGGACGTTGTAGAGGAAGAGGCGGAGCTTCACGGCGAGCGTGAAGACCTTGGAGAGCGCGAGCAGCGTGGTGCGCAGAAGGGCGGCGCGCTTGCCCTTGCGCTGCTCGAAGATGACTTCGAGCACGAAAGTCTCTGCATCTTCCGTCCAGTTGCGGATCGTCTCGCGCATGTCGGCGCGCAGTGTGCCTGCGCACGGAGAGCAGGGCAAGCGGGGCCAGTGTTCAGTAATCAGTATTCAGTGGGCGGCGGCGCTCCGAAAACCGCGAACCACTAGCTAGGCACAACTGAAAACTGATTACTGAACACTGAATACTCCCCAGCCTACGCACTCACCGTCAGCAGCGTCAGCCCGTGCTGCTTGACCAGCTTCGCGAGGACGTCCTGTTCCAGCAGCAGCGTCCGGCCCACCTCAAAGGCCAGCACCCGCACGCCGCTGGCGGCGCAGACTTCGAGCGTGCGCGGGCCGACGCAGGGGATGTCGAAGCGCAGGTCGTGCTGCTCCTTGGCCACCTTCACGGCCACCGCGCCGCCGTTCTTGCCAGCGAGTTCGCCACCTCGCGCGAGGGCCTTGTCCGTGCCTTCAAAACCCTCGGCGGCCAGCACGGTGCCGCCCTTGACCACGACCGTCTGGCCGATTTCGAGCCGGGAAACTTCCTTCGCGAGGCGGAAGCCAAAGCGCACGTCCGCCGCTTCGTCCTCGCTCAACTCCCTGCCCAGCTTGAAGCCCGGCCCGGCCATGAGCGGCTGCAACCACGGCACGGCGGAGATGAGTTCCACGCCGTCCTTCTTCAGCTCGTCGGCGATGCCGCCGAAGATGGTGTGGGCGTTCTTTTCCTTGAGCCGCATGAGCAGCGCGACCGCCCGGAGGTCGGGCCGGAGGTCGAAGAGGTTCTTCGGCGCGATCTGCCCGGCCATGACGCACTGCTTCACCCCGCGTTCCGTGAAGGCGGCGATCATCTTGCCGAGCTGGCCGACGCGCAGCCAGACGAGGTCGTCCACGAGCTGCGCCAGCGCGGGATCGGTCTCGCCCTCGAAGGCGACGGCGACGAGCCGCGTGACGCCCATCGCACGGGCCTGTTTCGCAAGCAGCAGCGGCAGCGTGCGGTTGCCGGCGATGATGCCGAGCGTCTGGATGGCGGCGGACACGGGCGGTAGTGTAGCGGGGTGCCGGCGACTTGTCAGGAAGGGAAAGCGAACGGAGCGGAGTTGGGCGCATTCGCGCACCGCCCTCCCCCCGGAGCGCGGCGTTCACGCCGCAGAAGGCCGCAAGTGAACGAAACGTCCCGGCAGATGCGAGCGGTTTCTGCGCCACCCACCCTGCTGCGGCGTGAACGCCGCGCTCCACCGCACTACTGCACGCGGCCGAACTTCTTCTCCAGCTCCTTCAGGCTCATCTCGATCAGCGTGGGCCGGCCGTGCGGACAGGTGTAGGGCATCCGACAGCCGCGCAGGTCGGCGACAAGGCTCTCCAACTCGGGGCCGGCCAGCGGGTCGTTGGCCTTCACCGCGTGGCGGCAGACGGTCTTGGCGACGACGTCCTCGCCAAGGCGTAGCGCGTTGACGCCTTCACCGGCGGACTTGAGCGCGTCCACGAGCTCGAGCACGAAGCGCCGGGCATCCGGCACTTTTGCGAACGGAGGCAGCGCCTCCAGCAGGAACGTGCGCTCGCCAAACTCGGTCAGGCCCACGCCGAGGCGAGAGAGGATGGGCAGTTGCTTGCGGAGAAATTCCACGTCGCGCACGGACAGCTCGACGGTTTCGGGGAGCAGCAGCCGTTGCGAATCTGCTTCACCGCCGGCTTCGAGGCGGTCGAGCATCTGTTCGAAGAGAATCCGCTCGTGCGCCGCGTGCTGGTCCATGAGCACCAGGCCGCGATCGCTTTCGAGCACCACATAAAGCCGGCCGATGACGCCGACGAGTCGGAGCGGGACCGAAAGAAGTGGGGAATGGGGAACCGGTGCTACGGATGCTGCGGGCTGACGAGTGGCTTCTGACTCCTTCGCGCTGAAGCCCATCGGCAACGGCGTTTGCTTGGGTGCGGTGGCGGGCCAGTCGGGGATGGGCTTGCCGGGGAGAGACGGGAAGAAGTCGGGCGGCTCGGCAGGAGACGTTCGGCCCGGCGACGGCGTGGTGGGGACGAGCTGCTGCGCGTCCGGCTCGGGCGCGCTCGTTGGCGACGGAATCGCACTTGAGGAAGGGACGCGCAGGCCGACCGGCACGTCGGCCCTGCCGGGCGCAGGCGACGGCACCGCCGTCTCGCCGCTGTGGAAGCGCAGCAGCGTGTCGCGGATGGCCTGCGTGACGAACGCGCGGATGGCGCGCTCATGGTGGAACTTCACCTCGCGTTTGGCCGGGTGAATGTTCACGTCCACCTGCGCGGGATCGAGTTCGAGGAAGAGGCAGCAGACCGGGTAACGGCCCTTCATGAGCGCCGTGTGGTAGCCCTCCATCAGCGCAAAGTTCAACGCGCGGTTCTCGATGGGCCGGCGGTTCACGAAGAGATGCTGGTCGTCACGCGAGCCGCGCGAGACGCCGGGCGCGCCGATGAAGCCCCACAAACGGAGTTGAGAGCTGGGAGTTGAGAGTTGAGAGGCGGTCTCCGGCTCACTTGGATCGTGGAGTTGTTCGTAGGTTCCCTGCGTGTCCACGGTGAGCATCTTCAGGTCGGCGCCGTGGAGGGCGCGGAGGCGCTCGCGGAGCGCGGCGAGCTGGCCGGCGGGATCGGTGGCCGGGGGCGTGGCGGGCAGTTGGAAGACGGTGCGGCTGTCGGTGGTGAAGGTGAACGCAACGTGCGGGTGCGCCAGCGCGGCGAGCGTGAGGTAGTGGTGGATGTGCGCCCGCTCGGTCTCCTCGCTGCGGAGGAACTTGCGGCGCGCGGGCAGGTTGTAAAAAAGCTGGCGCACTTCGACGCTTGTTCCGCCGGGCGCGCCGGCGGAGCGGACTTCCAGAATCCTGCCACCGTGGACGATGACCTGCGTGGCCTCGGGTGATTCGCTGTCGCGCTCGCGCGTGGTGAGCGTGAAACGGCTCACGCTGGCGATGCTCGGCAGCGCCTCGCCGCGGAAGCCCATCGTGGTGATGCGGAAGAGATCGTCGGCGCTCTGCACCTTGCTGGTCGCATGGCGTTCGAGGCAGAGCAGCGCGTCGTCGCGGCTCATGCCCAGGCCGTCGTCGGTCACGCGGACGAGGCCGCGTCCGCCGGCGAGGATGTCCACCGTGAGATGCGCGGCCCGGGCGTCGAGCGCGTTCTCGACGAGTTCCTTCACGACGCTGGCCGGGCGCTCGATCACCTCGCCGGCGGCGATTTGATTGGCGACGTTTTCAGGCAGCAGGCGGATGCGGTTCATCGGCAGGAACAGAACAGTAATTAGTAATTAGTGCGAAGTCTGACCAAGTGACGGCGGCGCGGCGAGCGGAACTGATCACTAAACACCAATTTCCTTTCCCCCCAACGGGGCCGCCTATCGGGCCATCGGCAGCGTGAAGACGAACGTCGCGCCCTGCCCCGGCTCGCTGCGCGCGGAGATGTTGCCGCCGTGGTCCTCGACGATTTTCTTGCAGATGGAGAGGCCAAGTCCCGTGCCGTTCTGCTTGCCGTGCGTGGCGAACGGTTCGAAGAGGCGCGAGGCGATCTCCGGCGCGATGCCGGGGCCGGTGTCCTGCACCTCCGTGACGAGTTCGCCGTTGCGCACCAGCGCGCGCAAGTTGACCGTGCCGCCGGGCTGCATCTCGTCCACGGCGTTGTTGATGAGGTTGTAGAAGAGGCGGGAGAGACGCTGCGGCTCGATCTGCACCATGACCACCGGCAGCGGCGGTTCGATGCGCAGCTGCATTCCGTGCTCGGCGATTTCCGCGCCGATCTCCTCGCCCAGGGCGGCCACGTATTCGGCGTAGTTCACCGAGGCGAGGACAAGGTGGGAGCTGGTGCTGCGCGTGAAATCCAGCAGCTCGTTGAGCATGTTGGTCATGCGCGCCACCTGCCGGGCGATGCGGGTCTGGGCATGGCCGCGCATCGCTGGCGTGGCGGCGTCCAGCCCGGCCAGCTCGGCGGCGAGGCCGATGACGTTGAGCGGGGTCTTGAAGTCGTGGACAATCGTGCGGGCGAACCGCCCGACCATCGCGAGGCGCTCTGCCTGGAGGATTTCGTCGATGTATTTCTGGTTCAGCGAGCGGACGCGATGGCTGAACTCGCGGATGAGGTTCAGGGCCAGCCGGGGCTTCTGCTCGATCAGGGCCAGCAGCGCGTCGCGCCCGATGCAGAACGCACGCGTTTCAACTTCAGCCGTGGCGGTGGCGGAGCGCGGTGCGTCGTCGAGCAGGGCCATCTCACCGAAGAACTCGCCGGCAGTGATGACCGCCAGCGGGCGCGATTCGTTGCCGACGACGGCCGAGATGATGACGCGTCCCGACTCGACGAGATAAAAGCCGTCACCGGGATCGCCCGCCCGGAAGATGGTTTCACCCGCCTGGAACCGGCGCATCTTGGCGGTGTGTTCGAGGGCTTGAAGCTCCTCGTTGAGGAGTCCGGCGAAACGCTTCTCTTCGGCTGGGTCCATGCTCCGGGGAATGTAGCCGGGTGCCCCATCTCGTAAAGCCCGGAGATTCCCCGAGGCGGGCGAACAATTTTGATGCAAGCCCGCGGGGCGTGCGTCAGCTTTTCGCATGTCCAATCTCATCATCCGCCCTGACTGGTATGTGCCGGAACGCCGGGTCACGCCGGAGCGGGCCTATCGCAGCCGGCGCAATTTTCTCCGCGAGTTCGGCCTGGCCGGCGGCGGCCTGCTGGCAGCCGGTCTGCTGGAGCGCGAGGCGTTGGCAGCCGACGCGAAAAAGCTTTACCCGGCCAAGCGCAACATTGCCTACAGCCCCGACCTGCCCCTCTCGAAGGAGCGCGTCTTCACGAGCTACAACAATTTCTACGAGTTCAGCACGGACAAGGAGGCTGTGGTGGACCGCGTGGACAAGTTCGTGACCGCGCCGTGGCCGGTGAAGATTCACGGCCTGTGCGAGAAGCCGTTCACGGCGGACGCGCAGGACCTGGCGGCGGAGTTCGGCCTGGAGGAGCGCGTGTATCGCTTCCGTTGCGTGGAGGCGTGGAGCGCGGTCGTGCCGTGGTCGGGCTTCGAGCTGCGCAAGCTGCTGGAGAAGGTCCAGCCAAAGGCCGGGGCGAAGTTCGTGAAGTTCATCACCGCCGCGCGCCCCGACCAGATGCCCGGCATCAACCGCCTGCGCAGCTACCCGTGGCCCTACACCGAGGGCCTGCGCATGGAGGAGGCCATGCACCCGCTCACGCTGCTGGCCACCGGCGTTTACGGCAAACCGCTGCCCAAGCAGAACGGCGCGCCCATCCGCGTGGTCGTGCCGTGGAAATACGGCTACAAGAGCGGCAAGTCCCTCGTCGCCATCGAGCTGGTCGCCGAGCAGCCCAAGACGCTTTGGGAAACGCTCTCGCCCGTGGAATATCCCTTTGAGTCGAACGTGGACCCGGCGGTTCCGCATCCGCGCTGGCAGCAGGCCAGCGAACGGCAGGTGGACACTGGCGACCGCATCCGCACCCTGCCGCTCAACGGCTACGCGGCGCAGGTGGGCGGGCTATACAAGAAGAAGGGCTGAACCGCGGTTGCGTTTGGTGTCCACCCTTCAGGGTGCTCACCCGCGCCGACACCCTGAAGGGTGGACACCGAACAGGGCCTCAGTTCTCCCGGATCTTCCCTTCCTTGATCAGCTTCTTCAGCTTCGGCGCGATGACGATGCTGCAATAGCCGTTCCGGTTGAAGTTCAGGTTGAAGTAATTCTGGTGGTAGTCCTCCGCCGCGTAGAAGTTCTTCAGCGCGGCGATCTCCGTGACGATGGGGTCTTTCCAGCCGGGTTGCGCCTTCTTCTTCGCCTCCTCGGCGGCGAGCTTCTGCGCGTCGTTCGCGTAGAAGATGCACGAGCGATACTGCGGGCCGGCGTCCGCGCCCTGGCGGTTCAGCGTGGTCGGATCGTGTGCCGCGAAGAACACTTCGAGGATTGTCGCGAGCGAGACCTGTTTGGGATCGAACTCGATCTGGATGACTTCCGCGTGCCCCGTGGTCTTGCTGCACACCTGTTCGTAAGTCGGGTTGACGACGTGGCCGCCGGAGTAGCCGGAGACGACCTTCTTCACGCCGTTGACGCGCTGGATCACGGCTTCGGTGCACCAGAAACAGCCGCCGCCCACCACGATTTTCTCCGTGGCGGCCTGGGAAGTGTTCCGGGGCGGGGCGCTGGGCTTGGATGAGTCGGCGGCGTTCATGGTGAGGGCGAGCGCGGGCAGCGCGGCGAGCAGCGGGAGGAAGTTTCGGCGGTTCATGTTTGGTGCGCGGCGCACCTGGGCCGCGCGGTGTGTTCGACGTGTCAGTGGCGCAAACCTTACACGCGGATACGCACGCGGCCAGCGGGAATTCAGCCGTGCGCCGTCACCGGGCGCATCTTGACACTGCCCCCGAAGCCGAGCCGGCGGGACGCCGGCGATACGGCCCGCGAGACGCGGGCGCTACGTAGCGCCGGCCTCCGGCCGGCCGTGCCGCAAGCGTCCCGCTTGCCTGGCAGATCGGAGGCCGGGGGCAGTGTCAAGATGCGCCCGCCGTCACCTGCTTCGCCGCCGGCGCGTGGCGTCCCGGCCCCCCCATTCGTGCGGCTTGCGTCCTGCCGCCGGATGTATTGAATCACCGCCGCACATGAAACCCAACCGCGTCGCCTCCACGCTCACCGCGCTCGCCAGCGTTTTCTCCGTCGCCACCGCCGCCGACCCCGCGCCCACGTTCGTCCCGCCGGACCGTTTCAAGCTCTCGGACCCCGACCTTGAGATCACCGTCTGGGCCACCTCGCCCCGGTTGAGGAAGCCGACCAACATGGACACCGACCCATACGGCCGGATCTGGATTGCCGAGGGCGTGAACTACCGCAGCAAGAACACCCGCCAGCCCGAAGGCGACCGCATCGTCGTGCTGGAGGACACCGACGGCGACGGCAAGGCCGACAAGTCGTGGACTTTCGTGCAGGAGCCGGGCTTTCACGCGCCGATGGGCATCTGCGTCATCGACAACAAGGTCATCGTCTCCATGACCCCCGACATCATCGTTTACACGGACGTGAACCGCGACGGGAAGTTCGACCCGGCCGTGGACAAGCGGGAGGTGATCCTCACCGGTTTCAACGGCCGCGAACACGACCACTCGGTCCACAGCGTCTCCGTCGGGCCGGACGGGCAGCTCTATTTCAACGCCGGCAACTGCGGCGCGAAGTTCACCGACAAATCCGGCAGGACCTTCCGCATCGGCAGCCCCTACGATCCCTACTACGGGCGCACCAACCCCGGTGACCTCGGCTGGAGCCCGCGCGATATCGCCGGCACAAAATCCGACGACGGCCAGGTGTGGGTGGGCGGCTTCGCGGCACGCATGAACGGCGACGGCTCCGGCGTTCACATCATCGGCCACAACTTCCGCAACAGCTACGAGCAGACGGTGAGCGCCTTTGGCGATGTGTTTCAAAACGACAACGACGACCCGCCCGCGTGCCGCGTCGCGTTCCTGATGGAGGGCGGCAACGCCGGCTTCTGCTCCGCCGACGGCAAGCGCTCCTGGCAGGCCGACCGCCGGCCGGGCCAGAGCGTCGCGACCGCCGAGTGGCGGCAGGAAGACCCGGGCACGATGCCCTCCGGAGATGTCTACGGCGGCGGCTCGCCCACGGGCATCGCGTTCGTCGAGGACAGCGCGCTCGGGAAAAAATATCGAGGACTGCTCCTGAGCTGCGAGCCGGGCCGCAACACGGTCTTCGGCTACTTCCCGAAGCCGGACGGCGCGGGCTTCAAGCTGGAGCGCTTCGACTTCCTCACCAGCAACAAGGAGGGCAAGTTTGTCGGCAGCGACTTCATCGGCGGATCGGCCAACGTCACGCGCGAGCTGCACACGCTCTTCCGGCCCAGCGACGTGATGGTCGGCGCGGACGGCGCGATCTACGTGGCGGACTGGTTTGACCCGCGCGTCGGCGGCCACGCCACGCTCGATGAAACCCGCTCCGGCACCATCTACCGCATCGCGCCCAAGGGTTTCAAACCCAAGGTGCCGAAAGTGAACCTCACCACGCTCAACGGCGCGGTGGCCGCGCTGAAAAGCCCGGCGGTGAACGTGCGCGGCGCGGCGCAGGCGGCGATCCTTGCCCGGAGCTTCGGAGAAGTCGTCAAGCCGGTCGCAAAGCTGCTCAAGGATGAGAATGTTTTCGTGCAGGCCCGTGCCGTGTGGCTGCTTTCACAGCTCGGCGGGAACGGCGTCAAGGAGGTCGAAACGCTGCTCAAGAGCAAGGACGACCAACTCCGCCTCGTCGCCTTCCGCGCGCTGCGCCGCAACACCGAGCAGAGCGGCCAGGGTGGGGCGGTGGTTTCGCTCGCCCAGAGCGTTGCCGCCGATCCCTCCGCCGCCATCCGGCGCGAGGCTGCGTTGTCGCTCCGGGACATTCCCTTCGCGCAATGCAAGGACACCTTGCTCACATTGGCGCGTGGTTTCGACGGCCGGGACCGCACGATGCTCGAAGCGCTCGGCACCGGCGCGAAGGGCAAGGAGGCGGAGTTCTACGACGAGCTTAAGAAGCTGCCCTGGCATTACTTCGACAAGACCGGGTCGTTTCCGGAAAAAGACCCGCTCAAGTGGTCCGCAAAGTTCGCCTGGCTCGCTTGGCGTTTGCACCCGCCGCAGGCCATCCCTGACTTCAAAGACCGCGCGCTTGCCGCGTCACTGCCAGACTTCGAGCGCAAGCGTGCGTTGACCGCCATCGCCTTCAACGATTCAAAGGCCGCCGCCGACGCGATGCTCGACATCGCCGCGAAGACCGACAAGACCGTGAAGGCCGAGGCGCTCTGGTGGCTGCTCAACCGGAAGGACAACCGCTGGAAGGATCACGGCCTCGCCGCCGCCTTGAAAACGCGCGGCATCTACGACCCGGACAAGATCGAGCTGACCTCCATCACCGTCCCCGTGCCGCCGCAGGAATCGAAGCTCCCGCCGCTCGTGGAGATAGCGAAGCTCAGGGGCGACGCCGTGCGAGGCTCGATCATTGCCACCGCGTGCCACACCTGCCACCGCATCGGCAACGACGGCGTGGAATACGCGCCAAACCTCACCGGCTGGGCCGGCCGCCAACCGCTCGACGTGGTGCTCAACTCCATCATCAACCCCAGCGCGGACATCGCGCACGGCTTCAACGGCCACGAGCTGACCCTGAAGGACGGCACCGTCATCCACGGCCTCATCTTCTCGGACGCCGACCCGGTCATCATCATGTCCACCGGAGCCATCACGCAGACCGTTCCGAAGAACCGCATCGTGTCCAAGAAGCCGCTGCCGCGCTCGCTCATGTTGAGCGCCGAGCAGATGGGCCTCGACGCGCAGGCGATCGCCGACGTCGCAGCCTTCCTGCGGACGAAGTGAGGAGCTGCCATTGGGGCTGACTGAAGAAGTCAGCGGTTGAGCCAGCGTGGGTGGTCGCGCCGCGCATGCAGCACGCGGAACACAATCACGCACCCGCCTTCGGCCCGATAGAAGACTTTGTAGGGGAACCTCCGGAGAAGCACGCGCCGGAAGCCGCGATAGTAAAGTGGTGGGCGCTCCGGATCTGCGGCGAGCAGATTCATGACGCGCGCCACTTCGGTGAGAAAGTCTCCGCCGAGTCCAGGAACCTGCGCCTCATACCAATCGCGGGCCTCCGTTAAATCCCGTTCGGCGCGCAGGCGAACCAGAAGCGGCCAGGTCATGAACGGGTGCGAAGGCGAGCCTGCACTTCCGTCCAGGAATTGCCGGTGCCGGGATTCGCCGCGAAATCAGCCAGCTCGGCATCCAGCAGGGCCTTCTCTTCACGGGAAGGGCCACGTTGCAGGGCGTCCTTTTCCTCCAGGCTCCAAAGCTGGTCGAGGATTTCGGTCCGGTCGTCCGCCGTGAGCTTGGGCAGTTCGGCGAGAATGTCGGCTTTGCTCATGGCGGGAAGATAGCAGGACGCGGCCCGCCGACAAGCGGCAGCGTTTCAGTCAAACATCTTGCCCGGATTCAGGATGCCGTGCGGGTCGAGGGCCTTGCGCAGCTCGCGGTGGACGCGCATGGAGGCGTCGCCGACAAACTTGGGGAGGAAGTCCTTCTTCGCCACGCCCACACCGTGCTCGCCGGTGATGGTGCCGCCCAGCCGGATGGCCTCGTCGAAGATCTCCTTGAACGCCTCGTGGATGCGGTGCATCTCGTCGTGGTTCCGCTCGTCGGTCAGGAAGGTCGGGTGCAGGTTGCCGTCGCCCATGTGGCCGAAGGTGCCGACGCGGAGGTTGTATTTCTTCGCGACGACCTCGACGAAACGGACCATCTTCGCCAGCTCGCTGCGGGGGACGGTGGCGTCCTCGAGAATGGTGGTGGGCGCGAGGCGGGCGAGCGCGCTGAAGGCGCTGCGGCGGGCGGCGGCGAGCTTGGTGGCCTCGGCTTCGTCCTTGGCGACGCGCACTTCCATCGCGCCGTTCTTCTTCGCCAGCTCGACCATTTTGGCGGCCTCGTCCTCGACGGCGGCGGGGTGGCCGTCGGTTTCCATGAGCAGCAGGGCGGCGCAGTCGAGCGGCAGGCCCACTTTCGCGAAGTCCTCGACGCAATGAATCGTGGTGCGGTCGAGGAACTCCAGCGTGCAGGGGATGATCTGCGCGGCGATGATGTCGCTGACGGTCTGCGCGGCGGCGTCCATCGCGCTGTAGGTGGCGACCATCGTCTTCTTGGCGGCGGGCTTGGGGATGAGCTTGAGCAGCACCTTGGTGATGACGCCGAGCGTGCCTTCGCTGCCGACGAAGAGGTCCTTGAGGGAGTAGCCGGCGACGTCTTTCACGCACTTGTTGCCGGTCCAAAGGACTTCACCGTCGGGCAGGACGACCTCAAGGCCCATGACGTAGTTGCGGGTGATGCCGTATTTGAGACCGCGCAGGCCGCCGGAGTTTTCGGCCACGTTGCCGCCGATGGTGGAAATCTTCATCGAGCCCGGGTCGGGCGGGTAGAAGAGGCCCACGGCCGTGGCGGCGTCCGCGATGGCCAGCGTGGTCACGCCCGGTTCGACGAGCATGGTGAGGTTCGCCTGGTCCACTTCGAGGATGCGGTTCATGCGCGCGGTGCACATGACGATGCAGTTCGGCGAGGGCAGGCTGCCGCCGCTGAGGCCGGTGCCGGAACCGCGCGTGACGAGCGGCGTGCGCGTGGCGTTGGCGAGCCTGAGCACGCCGGCGATCTGCTCCGTGGTCGTGACGAAGGCGACGCAGCCGGGCATCTGATTCAGCGCGGCGGTGCCGTCGAAGGAATAGGGGATGAGGTCTTCCTTGGAGGTGAGCACCTGGCCGGCACCGACCAGGGAGCGCAGTTGGGAGAGGAGTTCCGAAGACAGGGGCATGGGAGTAATCAGTGTTTCGGCAGACAGGGTTCAGAAGGCCGGGCCCGGCCCGGGAGCGTCACCGGAGGCCGCCGGTCAGGGCTTCACGGTGACACGGTTCCAGTTGAGGTGGTGGCGCTTGGCGTAGGCGGAAAAGACGCGCTCGTTTTCCATGAGCACGGTGCGGACAACGCCGGAATCGTCCCCGTAGCCGAACTGCTTGTTGCTGTCAGGGATGAGGTCGTGCTGCTTGTGGACGTAGGCGAGCGCAAAAGCCGCCTCGGCGGCGGCGACCAGGGGAATCTCCTTGTCCGCGCCCTCGATGTAGTCCTCCACCACGTCGGCCAGGAATTCGATCTGCTCGATGAGGTGGGGGAATTTCGGCGCGTTGATCTGCGCGAACTCGATCTTGAGCATCGGCAGCTTCTTGTGGATGCCCTCCAGAATCTTGGGCGTGACCTGCGCCGAGCCGTGGTGGACAAATTTGACGATTTCAGCCATGCGCGAAGACTGCGGCAAAGGTTGATGGAAGACAAGCCGCAGGAGTTTCCCGCTCACAGGCCGCGCGCCAGCGTCCAGACAAGGACTTCGCCCGCGCCGTTTTCCCGGAGCACCCGGGCGACGGCGCTGGTGGTCGCGCCGGTGGTCAGCACGTCGTCGAGGACCAGCAGGCGCTCCGCGCGGAGGGACTTCGGCTTCACCGGTGCAAAGGCGCTGCGGACGTTGTCGGCACGGGCGTGTTTGTCGAGCTGGGTTTGGGTGCGGGTGGGCCGGACGCGCTTCACGAGCTTCGTCAGCACCGGGACGCCGAGCGCGCGGGCGAGGGGCAGGGCCAGCCGCTCGGCCTGGTTGAACTCGCGTTCGCGCTGCTTCACCGGGTGCAGCGGGACGGGGACGATGCCGTCGAGTTTCTCCCCGAGCAGGACGGGAAGGGCCTGACGCAGCAGGAGGTCGGCAAGAAACGGCTCAAACCACAGCTCGCGGTTGTATTTGTATCGATGGATGATGTGGCGGAGGAAATCGTTGGCGACGACGGACGCGCGCGCCCAGCGGAAACGGAGGTCCAGATCGCGGCAGTTCGAACACTCGAAGGCCGTGGTGATCTCACCGGGGAACGGGAGGCCGCAGCGTTCGCAGCAGGGCGGCGTGATGAAGCGGAGGTTTTGCCAGCAGACCTGGCAGACAAAGCCTTCGCCGGGATTCGCACGCTGTTCGCCGCAGAGCTGGCAGACGGGCGGGTAGAAGAAGGCCAGCCCGGCGTCGAGCCGGTCACGGGCGAGGTTCACTGCTGCCGGATTCATCAGGGATGGCGGGAGTGTGGGGTGTTTCCGGCCAGCGCGCAACCGTCGCGAGGACCGCCGCCATGACCCCCAGGGCGAGCCAGCCATCCAGCAACCTGTCCGTGCCCCAGAAAGCGCCGCCTGCGCTCGTGCCCGTCGTGGTCAGGGTCTTGAAGACTTTCAGCCAGAAGACCCAGCCGGCGTGGAGGCCGATGGAAAACCAAAGGGTGCCCGTGCGGTGATACGCCAGAGCGAGCGCCGCGCCGCCGAGGGCGAGCGTCAGCCCGGCGGGCACCACGTTTTCCAGTGCGCCAATTCCACGCAACATGCGCGGCAGCAGCGCAAGGCCGGAGTCCCATTCAACCGGCCCGGCGTGCTCGATCCGCGCGAGGAAATGCAGCGCCGAATAAATGAGGCTGCTGACGAGCACGGCCCCGGGAATGGACGTCGAACGCCGCAGCGCGCCGAAGATGACCCCGCGAAAGAAAAATTCCTCCAGCACCGCCACGACGACGGCGGACAAGGTGGCGTTCACGACCAGCCCCAGCAGCGCTTGTGGCGGGTGGTTGAAATTGAAACTCCGCACCCCGGCCAGCACCAGCAGCAGCGCCGCCGCCAGGAGCGAACCAAAACCGGCGGCCAGCCCGAGGCCGAGCAACCGCCGGCTGCCCGCCGGACGGGCCAGGCCCAGGGCCGGTGCGTTGGTGAGTTGAAACGCCCGGGTCAGAGGCCACAGCCCGGCGAGCGCCGCGAACAGGAGGCAGCGGCTCAGGTAGCGATGAAACGGCTGCGCGCCCAAGCTCTTCAGGAAAGCGATTTCCCCGGAGGCCGTCTGCCCCAGATGAAAGGCCCACGGAGCCACCAGCGCGGCGGCCAGCAGCACGCTGGCTGCGTAGATGAAAATGATTCCGGTGGCGCGCACGCCGGATTAAGCGATCTTGCGCGGTGGCAGCCAAGCGCATATTGTCGCCCGCCTTGAAGGCGCAGCTGGCACAGAACAGGCTCCCGGCACTGTTACGAAACTATTTCGGCCCGGGGGCGTCGTAAACATCGAATCCATCCAGGCAAAGAAGCGAATGTCACCGCTGGACATATTCAGAAAAGCACCGAGAAAAACGGCTCAAGATCCCGACGCACCGCAGCTCTTCGGACCCTATTCGCTCCATGAGCTGATCAACCGCGGTGGCACGGCGGAAATCTGGACCGCGACGGACCGGGACGGGAAGATGTATGCGTTGCGCAGACTGCTGGGCAACGGGACGGTGGGCAAGGCGGCGCGGAAACAGTTCCTCCATGGCTGCGAGGTCCTCGAACAGATCCACGGCAACCAGTTCATCATCGGCTTTTACGAGCACGGGAAGATTGACGGGGTGGATTTCACCCTGCTGGAGCGCGTCGAGGGGGCGAACCTCAAGCAGCTCATCACCCGGAACGATCCCATCCTCGGCGAGTTTGTCGGGAACATCCTCATCGACATGGCGCTGGCCCTGGAGCACATGCACGAGAAGGGGTTCATACACCTCGACTTCAAGCCCGAGAACGTGCTGGTGACGATGGCCGGCGACATCCGCCTCGTGGACTTCGACCTCGCGCAGCCGCTGCCGAAGACACCCAGGCAGATGCCCAGCAACGCCGGCACGCCCGCCTACATGTCCCCCGAGCAAATCCATCACGACCCGCTGGACCAGCGCGCGGATATTTTCTCGTTTGGCGTGACCGCCTACGAGCTGCTCACCTTCCGCAAGCCCTTCACCGGGGACACGCCGGAGGCCGTCCTGCGCAAACAGCTCGACGAAAAACACCCCGTTCCGCCGCCACGCCAGTTCAACGATGACATCCCCATTGCCGTCGAACGCATCATCCTCAAGTGCCTGGAACGCGATCCGGAGAAGCGCTATCCGAACACGCACGTCCTCGTTTCACAACTTCAGCAGGCGCTCTACGTGAAGACGGGGTAAGCGTTCCGGCCCTTTGTTTGCCGCCTTCCGGTGCGGAGTGAACCACGCAGTCCCCCGGCCTGACGGACTTTTGCTTCACGCATCCCAGCTCTTCCCGTCCCATTCCAGCACGCGTTCCAGCAGGCTCACGGCTCCGTCTGTGAAAACCTGG
>JBAYGL010000019.1:0-23153 GCA_041666725.1 Limisphaerales bacterium | reverse complement strand
GTGCAAGGGTGGCACGGCAAAGTTTTCCGTTAACCTTGCACCTTCCCAACCGCGTCTCTGGCTGGGTATGTTTCACGTCATGCACCAGTTCCGAGCCATCCTCGCCACCCTGTTCGCACTCGCCTGCGGTCATGCGGCCGCGGCCGCGAAACCCAACATCATCTTCCTCCTCGCCGACGACATCGGCTATGCGGACCTCTCGTGCTACGGCGCGAAGCATGCGAAGACGCCCAATCTCGACCGCCTGGCGACGCAGGGCTGCAAGTTCACCGACGCCCATTCGCCCGCCTCGACCTGCACGCCGACGCGTCGCGCGTTTCTGAGCGGTGTTTATTCGTGGCGGCAGCAGCCGGGCTCCGCCATCGCGCCGGGCGATGCCGCGTTGAGCATTGAACCGGGCACCGGCACCGTGGCGTCGCTGATGAAGTCGGCGGGCTACAAGACCGGGGTCGTCGGCAAGTGGCACATCGGCCTTGGCCCCGAGGGCGGGCCCGACTGGAACGGCGACATCAAACCCGGCCCGCTGGACATCGGCTTCGACTACTGCTTCATCATGGCCGCGACCGGCGACCGCGTGCCGACCGTTTTCATCGAAAACCGCCGCGTCGTCGGTCTCGATCCGAAGGACCCCATCACCGTCAGCTACAAGGCGAAGGTCGGCACCGACCCGACGGGCAGGGAAAATCCCGAGCTGCTCAAGCTCAAGCACACGCACGGGCACGACATGACCATCGTCAACGGCGTCGGGCGCATCGGCTGGATGAGCGGTGGCAGGGCGGCGCGCTGGAAGGACGAGGACATGGCGGACACGTTCACCGGCAAGGCGCTCAAGTTCATCGAGGACAACAAGGGCGGCCCCTTCTTCCTCTACTTCGCCACTCACAACATCCATGTGCCGCGCGTGCCGAATCCGCGCTTCAAGGGCACGAGTCCCGCGGGCATCCGCGGCGATTCGATTCATGAGCTCGACGCCGCCGCCGGCAGGCTGCTGGCCAAACTCGACGAGCTGAAGCTCACCGACAACACGCTGATCGTTTTCACCAGCGACAACGGCGGCGTGATGGACGACGGCTACGAGGACGTGGGCAGCTTCGACTATCATCCGAACGCGCCGCTGCGCGGCTACAAGGGCGGCATCTTCGAGGGCGGTCACCGCGTGCCGTTCATCGCCCGCTGGCCCGGCCACATCCGGCCCGGCACGCAGAGCGGCGCGCTCATGGCGCACCTTGACATGGCCGCGACCTTCGCCGCCGTGGCCGGGGTGAAGGTCCCCGCCGGCCAGTGCGTGGACAGCATCAACGTGCTGCCCGCCCTGCTCGGCAAGACGACGAAATCGCCGCGCGAAACCTTCATCGCCCACAACGGCGGCACGAAGGGGCCGTTTGCGCTGCGCGCTGGCGACTGGAAATACCTCGAAGGAGGCACGGGCGGCGGCTACGGCAAGACGGCGGGCAAGGGCAAGACGGAGCCGAGGAATCCCGCCAGCCCGCAGCTCTTCAATCTCGCCACGGACCTGGGTGAGGAAAAAAATCTCGCCACCGAGCAACCGCAGCGGCTCGCGGAGATGAAGGCGCTGCTGGAAAAGATTCGCGGCGTCAGCCCAAGCCCAAATAAGATTCGGTAGGCAGCGTTCGGCGGTGGCCCGCGCCCTCCCCCCCCTCGCCGGCGGTTGCCGCCCACTTCGGAGTTCGGGATAAAACCCTGTGGCCAGACAGCCGCGTGGAAGCCGATGATCGGCGTTTATTTCTTTTCGGGAGCTGGGACTGGTCGCGGCTTCGAGTGGCTGTTCGTGAGGTGAGGGTAATACTTGGTCAAATCAATCTGCTGCCAGGCGTAGGGGCCGAATTCCATGCCGCTGACACGCTTGTTCAAGCCGGAGACATGAACCGTGATTTCTTCATCGAAGGATTCCCCAGTTAGAAAACCAAACAAAGGCTTTTTGGGATACCATCTGATTACAAAGAATGGGAGCGGGCTGCCGCCCCTGCCAGGCGGACCCCAAAAATATTGGCTAGATACAGGCGGTCGCATTGCAGCCATGCGATCGGACAGACCTGAACGTTGAAGCGCCCGCTCCGCGATTCGCAGCGCCTGATTGGTCGTCAAGAGCGAGGGACGATTAGTATACTCTGGCAAACGGTCCCGATTGTTAACCGATTCCGGATGATGTTCTCCGTCCAAAAAACTAAAACTGCCGTAATAAGGAGTCTTGTGGGGTGCAAACCAGCTGAAATAGAACCGCCCTTCAAACTCCAAGTTGGCCTTGTTCAAAGAGGGCACAACCTGCTCGTGAGTAATTTCATACTCTGCAACCGGCTTCGGCATGTCGATTTCGCATTTGCGCACGCAGTCTTGCAGGACTGGCAGCAGCATCTGGACTGACAGCACTGCGGTGGCGGCAATATTGGTTGGCATGTTCGCAGGTTGAAGATTTCACTCCGGAAGCCCCGGCAATCCGGCTCCTACTTCTTCCGCGTCTGGAAGCTCCGCAGGTGGCCGGTGGCCGGCACGGACACGCTGTAGCTCTCGCCGGTGTGGTTCACGTTGAGCTTGATGTAGTGGGCGTCACACTTGTCGGCCTTGTCGCCGGCGTTGGCGATGAGGTCTTTCGCGGTGTTGGTGTCCGGCTCGTTGCGGACGTTCTCGTGGACTTGGTAAATGGCGGCGATGCTCTTCGTGCCGCGCAGCGTGGCGACGACTTTCGGCATGGTGCCCTTGCGCGGCCCGTTGTTCATGATGGCCACGGTCGGCTCGATGGACTGGACGAGCAGCGGATTGCTGCTCACGTCGAGGCCGTGGTGGTCAACCTGATACACGTCCACCTTGCCGACGATGTTGCAGGGCACGACGAGCGACTGCTCGGTGCGGAGCGTGGCGTCGCCGCCGTCGAAGAAGCGGAAGCCGCCGTATTGCAGCAGCAGCACGATGGAGTTGGCGTTGTCGGACTTGTCCTCGGGCTGCGGCACGGCCCTGGCGGCGAGCGGGTTCTCGCGGCGCTGGTCGGGGCGCGGGGAGACGGCCTTCTGGTTCGCGCACAGGACGCGGAGGTCGAGCTTCGGGTTGCCGGGGACGGCGGGCTGCCTGAGCGGGATGGGATCGCCGGCCTTCACGGTGACGCGCCGGGCCACCTTCGCCTCGCGGTAGGGCTTGCTCAGGAGCGGCCAGCGGGTGTCGGCGGGATTGTTGTCCGGGTTCGCGGCGGTGAGGCCCTTGTCGTAAAGCGTGCCGAGGGGCATGAGGTCGGCGAGTTCGGCCGTGCCGCCGAAATGGTCGATGTGGAAGTGCGTGATGATGACGTGGTCGATCTGCTTCAGGCCCGCGATTTCGGTGGCGATCTTGTGGATGCGCCTGGCGTCGCGCCCGCCGGGGTTGCCGGTGTCAATCAGCACGGACTCGCCCTCCGGCGTGACGATGAGCGTGGAGCCGCCGCCCTCGGAATCCACCCAGTAGATGTCGAGGGTCCGGTCGGCCTTGCCGGCGTGCGCGGTGACGGCGGCGGCCAGCAGCAGGACGGTGATGAGGCGGGAAACGGCGGTGTTCATGGCGCGAAGTGTGGAAAGCCGCCGCCACGGCGGCAACTGGAAAGGTGCGGTCCGAACGCCTGCGCCAGGATCAGGCGGCCGCCTGCGCGGGCTTGCGCTGGATCAGCGGCGTGGTTTCCCCGCGCACGGCGGCGGCGGTGATTTTCACCGATTCCACGTCGTCCGCGCCGGGGATTTCATACATCGCGTCGAGCATGAGCTTCTCCAGCAGCGCGCGGAGGGCACGCGCGCCGGTGCCCTTCTTGATGGCTTGGGCGGCCAGCTCGCGGAGGGCGTCGGGCGTGATTTCCAGGGCCACCTCCTCCATGTGCATGAGCTTGGCGTATTGCTTCACGAGGGCGTTGCGCGGCTCGGTGAGGATGTTGACGAGCTGATCCTCGGTGAGTTCCTCCAGCACCGTGACCATGGGCAGACGGCCGATCAATTCGGGGATGTAGCCGAAGGCCAGCAGGTCCTCCGGCTCGACCTTTGCCAGCACCTCGCGCTTCTCGATGGAACTGAGGTGCTGCTGCGCGGCGCTGAAGCCCATCACCCGGTTGCCAAGCCGGCGCTGGATGACCTTGTCCAGGCCGACAAAGGCGCCTCCGCAGATGAACAGGATGTTGGTGGTGTCCACCTTGATGTATTCCTGCTGCGGGTGCTTGCGTCCGCCGGCGGGCGGGACGCTGCAAACGGTGCCTTCCAGCATCTTGAGCAGCCCCTGCTGCACGCCCTCGCCGGACACGTCGCGGGTGATGGAGACGTTCTCCGTCTTGCGCGCGATCTTGTCGATCTCATCCACGTAAACGATGCCGACCTGCGCGCGTCCCACATCGTAGTCAGCGGCTTGAAGCAGGCGGAGAATGATGTTCTCGACGTCCTCGCCCACGTAGCCGGCCTCGGTCAGCGAGGTGGCGTCGGCAATGGCAAAGGGCACGTCGAGGATGCGAGCGAGCGTGCGGGCCAGCAGCGTCTTGCCGGAGCCGGTTGGGCCGATGAGCAGGATGTTGCTCTTCTCGATCTCCACGTCATCGTGCCTCGCCTCGCGGGCGGCGCTGGAACCGCCGGATGCCTTCCGCTCGTGGATGATGCGCTTGTAGTGGTTGTGGACGGCGACGGCCAACGTCTTCTTGGCGTGTTCCTGCCCGATGCAGTAGCGGTCCAGCTCGCCCTTGATGGCGGACGGCCTTGGGATCTTGAGCCTGGGCGTGGTGCGTTTGGTGTCGGCGGCCAGCTCCTTGTCGAGCACGCCCTTGCAGACGTGGATGCAGCTGTCGCAGATGTAAACGCCCGGCCCTGCGATGAGCTTCTTGACCTCCGCCTGCGATTTTCCGCAGAAGGAGCAGAGCGTGAGGTTGTGAGGGCGGGCCAAGCGAAGTTGAGGGTTGAAAGATGAAAGTTGAAAGTCCGCTGACTTATGCGACCACGCTGGACTTCTCAGGCATGCCGGGAATTTCCTTCCGGTTGGCGACGACTTCATCCACGAGGCCGAAGGTTTTCGCCTCCTCGGAGGACATGAAGTTGTCGCGGTCGCAGGCCTTCTCGACGACCTCGATGGTCTGCCCGGTGTGCTTGGCGATGATGGCGTTGAGGCGCTGCTTGAGCTTGAGCATGTATTTGACGCGGATTTCCACGTCGCTGGCCTGGCCCTCGGCGCCGCCGAGCACCTGGTGGATCATGATGTTCGCGTTGGGCAGGGCGAAGCGCTTGCCCTTCGTGCCGCCGCAGAGCAGCACGGCGCCCATGCTCGCGGCCTGGCCGATGCAGTAGGTGTTCACGTCGCAGGTCATGAACTGCATGGTGTCGTAGATCGCGAGGCCGGCCGTGACGCTGCCGCCCGGCGAGTTGATGTAGAGATGAATGTCCTTCTTCGGATCGTTCATCTGGAGGAAGAGGAGCTGCGCGATGATGACGTTGGCGACCATGTCATCCACCGGCGTGCCCAGGAAGACGATGCGGTCGATCAGCAGCCGCGAGTAGATGTCGTAGCCGCGTTCGCCACGGCCCGTCTGCTCGACGACCATCGGCACCAGTAAGCTGTTTTTCGGATCACTCATTATTGTGCGCGGACGGTAACGCCCGTCCGGATGAAGCGCAAGGACGGCGCAAGACGATTCGGAAACGCGCCGGCTGCAATCCCCGGCGGGAAAACCCGCGGCATCTCAAAATCCCCAGAATTAAGCCGCCGGTCGCGCAGTCCAAGCCGGACGCATGAAAGCCGCGCTCATTGTCACCCTCACCACCCTTCTTCTCGCCACCCTTCACGCCGCCGAGCCGGTCCCGCCAAAAGGCTTCCGCGCCATCTTCAACGGCAGGGATATCACCGGCTGGCATGGCTGGAACCCGCACAGCTCCGCCAGGCTGCAGGGCGAGAAGAAGGACGCGAACCTGAAACAGCAGCGCGAAGACTTCCCGAAACACTGGACCGTCGAGAACGGCGAGCTGGTCAACGTCGGCACCGGGCCCTACGCCACGACGGACGAAGAGTTTGGTGACATCGAGCTGCTCATCGAATACAAGACCGTGCCCAAGGCCGACAGCGGGATCTACCTGCGCGGCTCGCCGCAGGTGCAGATCTGGGACATGAACCAGGTGTTCGATCCCAAGAACCCCACGCGCCGGCCGCACCTGGGCTCCGGCGGTCTCTTCAACAACACGCCCGGCACGCCGGGCCGCGACCCGCTCGTGCTGGCCGACAAACCCTTCGGCGAGTGGAACGCCTTCCGCATCCGCCAAATCGGCGCGACCACCTGGGTCTGGCTCAACGACAAGCTCGTCGTGGACGGCGCGGTGATGGAAAATTACTGGGAGCGCACGAAGCCGCTGCCGGCCAGAGGCCCCATCATGCTCCAGACCCACGGCGGCGAAATCCGCTGGCGCAACCTCTTCTTGCGGGAGATCGGCGAGGTCGAGGGGAAGAAAATCTTGAGCGAGACGCCGCCCAAAAAATGAAGAGGCAGCCATGAGACTTGCCCGGTCTTCGGCGATGGCCGGCTGCTGCAGGCGTGGAACCGCTGGTGCAAGCCGGGCGCGAGGCGATGTCGCGCACGGCTCGTTGACGCCAGCCCGTGGGATTTGCCGCCGCCCCGTTCACATCGTCTCCGTCAACTTTCAGCCGCACTTTATGAAGCACCTCCTGCTCACCGCCGCCGCCTTCTTCACGTTCACGCTGGCAACCGCCCGGGCGGAGTTCCAAGCCGGGGCCGCCGTCATTGATGTCACCCCGCCGACGCTGCCGGTGCTGGTCAACGGCGGCATGACCAGCCGTTCCATTGAGAAGATCAAAACCCGCGTCAACGCGCGGGCCATCGTGCTGGCCGACAGCCGGAGCCGGCTCGCCATCGTGGTCGTGGACAGTTGCATGATGGGCCGGCCGCTGCTGGACGAGGCCAAGGCGCTGGCCACGAAACGCACGGGCATTCCGTCGGACCGCATCCTCATCTCCGCCACGCACGCGCACAGCGCGCCGTCCTCCATGGGATGCCTGGGCACCGATGCCGACCCGCGCTACGTGCCGTTCCTGCGCGACAAGCTCGTGGAGGCCGTCGCCGCCGCGCAGGCCAACCTGGAGCCGGCGCGCATCGGCTTCGCGAAGATTGACGCGGCGGACTTCACCGCGCTGCGCCAGTGGATTCGCCGGCCCGACCGGATCGTGGAAGATCCGTTTGGGAACAAGACCGTGCGGGCCAACATGCACGCCGGGCGCGTCTGGGACGATGTCACCGGCGAGGCCGGCCCCAAGGATCCCGATCTGTCCATCGTCTCCATCCAGTCGCGCGCCGGCCGGCCGCTGGCGGTGCTGGGGAATTTCTCGATGCACTACTTCGGCGACGCGGACCTCAGCGCGGATTATTACGGCCTGTTCTCGGAAGGCCTGAAGGCGCGCATCGCCCCCGAGGCCGCGCCGGGGAAGCCTGCGTTTGTCGGCCTCATGTCGCACGGTTGCAGCGGCGACATCTACCGCGTGGACTACACCGTCCCGGAAAAGGACCGCCCGAAGCCGACCATTGACGAATATGCGAAGGGCCTCCTTGACCTCGCCATGAAGGCTTACGCGGGCATCCAGTATCGCGCGGATGCCGACATCGCGATGGCCGAGCGGCGCATGACGTTGAAATACCGCGTGCCTGACCAGCAGCGGCTCGAATGGGCGCAGCGCGTCATGGCCGGCGTCACGAACCGCCTCGTCAAAACCACCCCCGAGGTTTACGCGCGCGAGCAAATCATCCTGCACGAGCGGCAGCAGACGGAGATCGTCGTGCAGGCGTTGCGCATCGGCGACATCGGTGTCGCCACCACGCCGAACGAAACCTACGCGGTCACCGGCCTGAAAATCAAGGCCGCCAGCCCGCTGCCGCACAACCTGGTCATCGAGCTGGCCAACGGCGGCGACGGCTACATCCCGCCGCCCGAGCAGCACCTTTTCGGCGGCTACAACACCTGGCCTGCGCGCTCCGCCGGGCTGGAGGTCATGGCCGAGCCGAAGATCGCCGCGGCCGCCATCGGCCTGCTCGAGCAGGTCGCCGGCAGGCCGCGCCGCGAGTGGAAGCTCGGCGACGGCACCGCCGCGCGCGGCGTGCTGGCGCTCAAGCCTTCCGCCTACTGGCGCTTGAATGAGTTCACCGGCCCGCACGCCGCCGACGCCAGCGGCCAGGGCCACGACGCGGCCTACGAGCGCGAGATCACCTATTATCTCGAAGGCCCCCGCTCCGACGCCTTCTGCGCGCCGGGCGAGAAGAACCGCGCGCCGCACTTCGTCGGCGGACGCCTGCGCGCGCGACTGGCCGGGCTGGGCGAGCGCTACTCCATTTCCCTCTGGCTCTGGAACGGCATGCCGAATGAAGGCCGCGACGTGAGCGGCTGGCTCTTCTCCCGCGATCATGACCTTGGCCTCGGCGCTTTCGGGGATCACCTCGGCATCGGCGGCAGGAGCGGCCACACCGGCAAACTCACCTTCCTCCATGGCGACAGCCCGCAGACCATCATCGCCGGCCGGACCGAAATTCCGCGCTGGCAGTGGCAGCACGTCGTCCTCGTCCGCGACGGCGGCACCGTGCGCGCCTACCTCAACGGCAGCCTCGAACTGGAAGCGCAGGCACCCGCGAAATTCCCCGCCGGTTTCGACCAGTGCTTCCTCGGCGGCCGCAGCGACAACGAGTCGAACTGGGAGGGCCGGCTTGACGAGATCGCCGTGTTCAATCGCGCGTTGAACGCCAAAGAAGTGGCGAAGTTGCAGGTGAAATGACCGCGTCCATGAAGACCGGCCGCCTCATCCCAACCGCGTGTCTGGCCGCGCTGCTGCTCACCGTCAACCCGGCGTGTCAGGCCGCCGCGGACTTTCAGAAGGAAATCCGCCCGCTCCTCAACGAGTTCTGCGTGAAGTGCCACTCGACCAGGGCGCACAAGGGCGACCTCGATCTGGAACGCTTCAAGTCACCCGGCTTGGTGAAGCGCGACCCGATGGTCTGGCAGCAGGTCGGGGAGCAACTGGAACTGGGCGAGATGCCGCCGAAGGACAAGCCGCAGCTCTCCAGCGCGCAGAAGTCGATGCTCGTCGCCTGGGTGCGCGGCACGCTCGGGGACATCGCGCTGGCCCGCGCGGGCGACCCCGGCCCCGTCGTGCTGCGCCGCCTCTCGAACGCCGAATACACCTACACCCTCCGCGACCTCACGGGCGTCGAGTCGCTCGACCCGGCGCGCGAGTTCCCCGTGGACGGCGCGGCGGGCGAGGGCTTCTCGAACACCGGCGCAGCGCTCGTCATGTCGCCCGCGCTGCTCACCAAGTATCTCGACGCCGCGAAGGACCTTGCCGGTCATGCCGTGTTGCTGCCGGACGGCCTCGCCTTCTCGCCGAGCACGTCCGAGCGCGATTGGACCGAGGAGCGGCTCGCGGCCATCCGCGCCTTCTACGCGCAGTTCACCGAGAAGGGCGGCGGCACGGCGGTAAACTTGCAGGGCATCAAGTTCGACACCAAGGACGGCGGCGTGCTCCCGCTGGAGAAGTATCTCGCCGCGACCATCGAGCTGCGAATGGCGCTGCTTGGACCAACGAACACTTCCCCCCTCACCCCGGCCCTCTCCCCAGGGGAGAGGGAGAAACGGAGTCCGCCACCGACCGCGACGAACCGCGTGGTGAAAACGTCTGCCGAATCACCGAAGCGCAACGCCCCAGCCCAACGCGGCCAAACGGCTCTCCCTCTCCCAGCGGGAGAGGGACGGGGTGAGGGAGAACGGCCAGCCCACCCTCACGCCACGCTGATTGCTCAAGTGGCCACCCAGCACCACCTCAACGCCAAGTATCTCACCACTCTCTGGACCGCGCTGAACGACCCGCAGCCCTCGCTCGTCCTCGACCTCGTCCGCACGCAGTGGCGCACTGCGAAGCCCACCGACGCCCCCGCGCTCGCCGCGAGCATCGCGCAATGGCAGCGGGCCTTGTGGCGCTTCACGACCGTCGGGCACATAGGCAAGCGCAACGGCCCGAAGGCGTGGCAAGTTCCCGTGCTTCCGCTTGCCTCGTCGCAGGAGGTTCGCGTGAAGCTGCCCTCGCCCGCGGGCGGCAACGAAATCACGCTCTACCTCGTCGCGTCCGATGCCGGCGACGGCAACGAGCACGACTTCGCCGTCTGGGAAAACCCGCGCCTCGTCGCGCCCGGCCGGCCGGACCTCCGCCTGCGTGACGTGCGTGACGCCGTGGCCGCGCTGGATTCGCACCGCCAGCGCGTCGCCGTCAGCGCCTCGAAGTGCCTCACGGCCGCGGCGGATGCAGGCGGGTTGTCCGACCAGGCCGAGCTGGCCGCACTCGCTCAGAAACACGGTGTCGAGCCGGCGCTGCTCGCCGCGTGGCTGGATTACCTCGGAATCGGTGGCGGGCCGGTGAGCGTGACTTCGCACATGACGCAGAAGGCCGAGCTCGCGAACAATTACGACTTCATCAAGGGCTGGACGGGCGCGGATGCGTTGAGCGTCCTGGCGAACTCCTCCGCCAATCCCGTGCGGATCCCCGGCCACATGAAGCCTCACGGCGTCGGCGTGCATCCCTCGCCGAAGCTGCGCGTGTGTGTCGGCTGGAGCAGCCCGGTCACGGCGCGGCTGCGCGTGGAGGGCGCGGTGCAGCACGCGCATCCCGAGTGCGGCAACGGCGTCGAATGGTGGCTCGAAGTGCGGCGCGGCAACACCCGGGAGCGGCTCGCCGCAGGCACGGCGCAGGGCGCGAAGGAAGTGAAGTTCGGCCCGTTCGAGAACGTCGTCGTGCAGCCCGGTGACCTCGTCTCGCTCATCATCGGCCCGCGCGACGGCAATCATTCTTGCGACATGACGGCGGTGGATCTGTCCATGAAGTCCGGTGACGGCAAAGAGTGGAACCTCTCGCGCGACGTCTCGCCCAACATCCTCGCCGGCAACCCGCACGCGGACCTGCTCGGCAACTCCGGCGTCTGGCATTTCTACAGCGAACCCGACAAGGGCGGAGGCACGAACACGGTGATTCCCGCCGGCTCGTTGCTGGCCAAATGGCGCGCGGCCACGGACGCGGCGGAGAAGCTGCGGCTCGCCGGCGAAGTGCAGAAGCTCCTGCAAATTGGCGTGGCCGGCTTGGCGAAAGATGCGCCGGACGCGCTGCTGCACCGACAACTCACGGCGTTGGGCGGGCCGTTGTTTAAGAGCCAGCCTGCCAGTAGCCGCCGAGGTGAGGAGGCGGATTTTTCGACCAACGCCGTCCGCCTCCTCACCTCGGCGGCTACGAGCATCGGTCTCGATCCTTCACTGTTTGGCAAACATCCCAACGGCTCCGCGCTCCCCGCCGCGCACCTCTGCGTCCGCGCGCCGTCGCTGCTCGAAGTGCGCCTGCCCGCCGACCTCGTCGAGGGCTGCGAGTTCGTCGCCACGGCGACCTTGCACCGCGAGACCGGCGCGGAAGGCAGCGTGCAAATGCAGGTGCTCACGACGAAGCCCGCGAGCGCCTCGGGCCTCGCGGCGGGCGCGGCAAAGGAACTCGGCGGCAAGAGCACTTGGTCCGACGGCGAGCGGCCCGTCGGCTCGGACACGCCCGTCCTCGTCCACGATGGCAGCGCGGCGCGCAAACGCATCGAGTCCGCGCTCGACCAGTTCCGCCAGCTTTTCCCCGCCGCGCTCTGCTACACGAAGATTGTGCCGGTGGACGAAGTTGTGACCCTGACGCTGTATTACCGCGAGGACGACCAGCTTCGCCACCTGCTGCTGGACGACGCTCAAGCCGCCGAGCTGGAGCGGCTCTGGGCGGAGCTGCACTTTGTCAGTCACAGCCCGCTCAAGCTCGTGGACGCCTTCGAGCAGCTCTGGCAGTTCGCGACGCAGGATGCCGATCCGGGCGCCTTCACGCCGATGCGCGAGCCGATCAAGCAGCGCGCCGAGATCTTCCGCAAAGAGCTGCTCGCCGCCGAGCCGAAGCAGGTGGAAGCGGTCGTGAACTTCGCCGGGCGCGCGTGGCGTCGCCCGCTCAGGAGCGCGGAGCGGGAGGAGTTGAACACGCTTTACCGCAAGTTTCGCGCACAAGAGCTGCCGCACGACGCCGCACTTCGCATGATGCTGGCCCGTGTGTTCGTCGCGCCGGGCTTCCTCTACAAGTTCGAGCAGCCCGCGCCCGGCAAAAAGCAGTCACCCGTGAGCGACACCGAGCTGGCCACGCGGCTGAGTTACTTCCTGTGGTCGTCCGCGCCGGATGCCGAGTTGGCGTCGCTCGCAGCGGCGGGCAAGCTCTGCAATCCCGCCGTGCTCGCCGCCCAGACGCGCCGGATGCTGAAGGACGCGCGCGTGCGGCGGCTGGCCGTGGAGTTCGGCGCGCAATGGCTCCACACGCGTGACCTCGACAAGCTGGACGAGAAAAGCGAGCGGCACTTCCCGACGTTCACCTCGGTGCGCGGCGCGTTGAACGAGGAGCCGATTCGTTTCTTCACCGACCTCTTCCAACGCGACGGCTCGGTGCTCGCGCTGCTGGACGCGGACTACACGTTTGTGAACGGCACGCTGGCGAAGCACTACGGTCTCAGCGGCGTGACTGGCGACGAATGGCAGCGCGTGGACGGCGTGCGGGCGCAGGGACGCGGCGGCGTGCTGGGCTTTGGTGCGACGCTCGCGAAGCAGAGCGGTGCGTCGCGAACGAGTCCGATTCTGCGTGGCAACTGGCTGAGTGAAACGCTGCTGGGCGAGCGGCTGCCGCGTCCGCCCAAGGGCGTGCCCGTGCTCCCCGAGGAAGCGCCCGCCGGCCTCACCGAACGCGCGCTCATCGAGCGGCACAGCAGCGATCCGAAGTGCGCCGGCTGCCACGTGCGCATAGACCCGTTCGGCTTCGCGCTGGAGCGCTACGACGCCATCGGGCGCCTGCGCACGAAGGACGCCGCCGGCCTGGCGATCAACACCCGCACCCGCACGGCGGACGGCACGGAGCTGGACGGACTTGACGGGCTGCGGACTTATTTGCTCACGACGCGGCGCGAGGCGTTCGAGTGGCAGTTCTGCCGGAAGCTCCTCGGCTACGCGCTCGGGCGCGGCGTGCAGTTGAGCGACCAGCCGCTGATTGACGACATGTTGAGGCAGCTCGCGGCCGACGAACACCGCGTCAGCATCGTCGTCGAAATGATTGTGCGCAGCCGGCAGTTTCGGGAGATTCGCGGGCAAGCAGCGGCGGTTGACTAAGTTAGTCCACAACACTACACATTCAGCATGACGACGATCACCACCCACGAGGCCAAGACCCACCTCTCCCGCTACCTCGCCGAGGTGGAGCTGGGGAAGGAATACGTCATCGCGCGTGGCAAGAAGGCGGTGGCCAGGCTCGTGCCCGTGAGGCCCGCCAAGCAAAAATCCCGGCCAAAGGTCGGCGACATCGAGGGCAAGCCGTTTGTGTTTCCTGATTCGGCCTTCGCGCCACTGACGGAGACGGAACTGAAGGAGTGGGGGTTGTGAGATACCTGCTCGACACCTGCACGTTCCTCTGGCTCGCCCAGCAGCCGGACATGTTGTCGGCCAGGGCGAGCGAACTTCTGGACAATGCGGTGGCTGACTTGCACGTCAGCGACATCAGCATCTGGGAAATCACGCTGAAGCATTCGGCAGGGAAGCTGCCCTTGCCCGAGGTTCCCAAGAAGTGGATCCCGAGAAAGTTTGTCTATCACAAGCTGCGATCTTTGCCGGTCACCCGCGAGGCGATTTTCCGCAGCGGCGAATTGCCACGCATGCATGCCGATCCCTTTGACCGGTTGCTCGCGGCACAGGCCATCGAGTCCGGTCTCACCATCCTTTCGCCAGACACGCCGTTGTCGTTGTTGGGCGCGTCCCGTATCTGGTAACCTGCACGAATCATGAGCACCCACCGCTTCCACCGCCGCGCCTTCCTGCGGGGCGTCGGCGTCACCATGGCGCTGCCGTGGATGGAGTCCTTCAACGTGTGGGGCGACGAGCCGGTGAAGAACAAACCCGCCAGCGAAGCGCCGGTGCGCCTCGCGGTCCTGTTTTCCGGCAACGGCTTTCACTCGAAGGAGTGGTGGGCCAACGGAGAGGGCCGCGCGATGGAGCTGGGCCGCGTGCTCGCGCCGCTGGCCGACTTCCGCGAGAAGCTGACCTTCGTGCGCGGGCTGTATCACGAGGAGGCGCGCAAGGGAAACATCCACAGCTCGCAGACGGGCAACATGCTCTCGGGTGCGCCCATCGCAAGCGGCGGCGAGATTCGGTCGGGCACGAGCTTCGACCAGTTGCTGGCGCAGACCTACGGGCGCTCAACGAAAGTGCCGAGCCTCGTGCTGGGCTGCGAGCATTCGAACCCATCGGTGCACAAGAACTACTCGATGCTCTACAGCTCGCACATCTCGTGGAGTTCGCCCACGACGCCGACGCCGCTGGAGCTTTACCCCGCGCTGGCCTTCGACCGCTTGTTCAAGGACGCCGTCACGCCGGGCGACAAGAGCGTGCTGGATGCGGTGCTTGCCGACGCCACCGGCCTGCGCCGCCAGATCAGCATCGCCGACCAGCGCAAGCTCGATGAATATCTCGACTCCGTCCGTGACGTGGAGAAGCGGATCGAGAACGCCGGCAAGCGCGGCGAAGTGCAGGGCTGGCGGCCCACGCTCGCCAAGCCGAACATCGCGCGCCCCGCCGACGGCATCCCGCAGGACGTCGGCGAGCACATGCGGCTCATGTGCGACCTGTTGGTGCTCGGCTTCCAGACCGACACCACGCGCATCACAACGCTGAAGCTGAACAACGACCACAGCGCGCTGCGTTTCCCGAACGTGCCCAGCGTGCAGCAGGCCGGCCACGGCATTGACTACATGATCCACCACCTGCTCTCGCACAGCGACGGCGAGGACTGGCTGAAGGTGAACCAGTTTTTCATGGAGCAACTCGCCTACGTCGCCCGGAAGCTCGACGCGATTCAGGAGGGCCCGCGCACGCTGCTCGACAACACCATGCTCATGCACTGTTCCAGCATGATGGCCGGTGCGCGCCACGATAACGACCAGCTCCCCGTCCTCCTCCTCGGCGGAGCCGGTGGTCGCCTCAAGGGCGGCCGCAGCCTCGACTACAAGGACAAGCCCGACCGCCAGCTCTGCCGCCTGTTCATGTCCATGATGGACAAGATGGAAGTGCGCCCGAAGACCTTCGGCGACGCGAAAGCGCCGCTGGAGGAGGTGTGATGCGAACTCCCACGCATGGAGCGCGAACGCCCACGTCCGCAGCACATGGACACGGACGTGGGCGTCCGTGCTCCGCACTCACTGCACAGTTTTTGCCCTCAATCAATCGTCGCTCAACCCGCTCATGAAACTTGCCCTGTTCGCTTCAACGGTGCTGCTTGCGCTCGCCACTCACGCCGCAGACGCCTTCCGCATCGAGAAGGACATCGCCTACCTCGCGCCGGACCGGAAGGAGAAGGCGGACCTTTATCTGCCTGCGAATTCGCCCGCAGGAGCGCGGCGTCCGGCGGTGGTCATCATCCACGGCGGCGGCTGGTCCGGCGGCGACAAGGGCGCGGCGCGCGAGATCAACATCGGGACGAACCTCGCGTTGAACGGTTACGTGGGCCTGAGCATCAACTACGTGCTCGCCACGACGAACTCGCCGACGTGGCCGCGCAACCTGCACGACTGCAAGACCGCGGTGCGCTGGCTGCGCAAGAACGCGGAGCGGTTGCAGGTGGACCCCGGGCACATTGGCGTCATCGGCGGTTCGGCGGGCGGGCATCTCGCGGCGATGCTTGCAGTCACGGGAGAGAAGGATGGCCTTGATCCACAGGGGCCTTACGGAGAGTTCTCCTGCCGCGTGCAGTGCGCGGTGGACCTTTACGGCCCGGCCGAGCTGCTGGACTGGCACGACATCTCAATGCTCGGCAGGAAGCGCGCCGAGGCACCGGAGCTTTACCGCGCCGCGTCGCCCGCCACCTACGCGGACCGGGACGACCCGCCGCTGCTCATCCTGCACGGGACGGCGGACAAGACCGTGGACCTGAAGCAGTCCGTGGATTTCGCCGCCGCGCTGAAACGGGTCGGGGCACGCCACGAACTGGTCATCGTCGAGGGCGCACCGCACACGTTTCACTTGCAGCCGAAACAACGCGACTTGCGGCCCGTGGTCCTGGGCTTTTTCGACCGGCACCTGAAAGGCGCGCGTTAGACAGCTTGAGTTGCCGCGCCGACCTGTGAGTTAATCCCGCGAACAGAAAGACATTCTATGCACCTGATGGGAATTGGCGACGAAGCGGGCGGCGGCCTCGATTTTCAAATCAAGGCCGCGAAGGAACTTGGCTGGAAGCACATTGAAATGCGCGGCGTGGAGGTGCCGGGCTTCGCGAAGGGAAACTTCCACGAGATTCCCGACGCCGCATTTGACCTCGCGGTTGCGAAGCTTCAGGAAGCGGGCATCGGCGTCTATTGCTTCGGCTCCACCATCATGAACTGGGCCAAGACCGTCGAGACGCCCTTCGACGTGACCCTCGGCGAGGTGCGCCGCGCGATTCCCCGGATGCAGCGGCTGGGCACCAAGTTCGTCCGCATCATGTCCCTCAAGCCCAAGGACACCGACGCTGTCACACCGCCCGTCGTCTTCGAGCGCGTGCGCGAGGTGACGAAGATGTTCACCGACGCCGGCCTCACGCCCGTCCACGAGAACTGCATGAACTACGGCGGCATGAGTTCCGCCCACGCACTGGAGATGCTGGACAAATGCCCCGGCCTCAAGTGGGTCTTCGACACGGCCAATCCGATTTTCAATCCCGACCGCCAGCTTCCCGCCCCCTGGCCGCGCCAGAACGCGTGGGAATTCTGGACCACCGTCCGCGATCACGTCGCGCACATCCATGTGAAGGACGCAACGTGGAACCCGGCCAAGAACGACGCCGACTACAACTGGCCCGGTGAAGGCCAGGGCCAGGTGCGCCGCATCCTCAAGGACGCCTTCGCGCGCGGTTACGACGCCGGCATCAGCATCGAGCCGCACATGGTCGTGGTCTTCCACGACGCGCACGCAAAAACGGCCAGCGACGCGGATGTCTGCGCGAACTTCGTCGAGTATGGCCGCCGGTTGGAGAAGCTCATCGCCGAAGTGAGGGGCAGGTAAGTTTTCGGGGCTTGCGTCCGCAGGCGGACGGCGTATGGCTTGGGCGTCACCGAACCTTCAACGCATCGCCGCCATGAGCCTCGCGAAACTTCTTCTCACCGCCGCCGCATTTTCCTTCCTCGCCCTGTCCGCCTCCGCGCAGGACAAGGCGCTCATCGGCACCTGGGAGGGCTGGGTCGTGGAAGGTGACGGCAGCCAGCAGTCGCAGCGACGGCAGCGCATCGGCGAGCTGGTCATCACCGCCGCGCAAATCACCTCGAAGGACGGACGCGGCACCAGCATGGGCGCGGGCACTTATCGCATCGGTGGCAACGGCGCGGTGCGGACGATTGACGCGACCGGCACCGCCGGCCAGCCGAACGGCAAGACCTTCCTCGGCATCTACCAGGTCAGCGGCGACACGCTCAAATGGTGCTCGGGCAACGACCGCGCCAAGTCGCGTCCGGCGGACCTCAAAACGAACACCGGCAACGGGCATTTCCTGATGATTTTGACCCGCAAAAAGTGAGTTGCCTCCGCGCCCCGGCTTCAACAATCTCCCGCCATGAACACCCGCATTGCCAGGCTTCACCTCTCCCTGCTCACGCTCGCCCTCGCCACACCGCTGTTCGCGCAGTCGGCGAAGGATGAAAACGCCAGGCTCGAAGGCACCTGGGTCGGCGGCGTGCGCGCGCCCGCCGGCAAAGCCAAGGGCGGCTCGGCCACGATGGTCCAGATTTCCGAGCTGACCATCAAGGACGGCAAGATCGTGGCGTGCAAGGACGGCAGGGGTGCGAGCCTTGGCAACTGCGAAAGCGTTTCGTTGAACCCGGGAGCCAGGACCATGGATGCGACGGGCAACACGAAGGAGAAGAAGGGCGTCTTCCAGGGCATCTACCGCGTCAACGGCGACAAGCTCGAGTGGTGCGCGGCCAATCCCGGCATTGCGCGCCCGAAGGATTATTTCACCACGCCGCAGGTCCAGTTCCACATGGTCTTCAACAAGAAGAAGTAGTGTGGAGCGCCGGTCTCCGACCCGGCGTTTCGAACTGGCATCGGGCGGACGCGCCGGGTCGGAGACCGGCGCTCCGGCAGATCATTTCACGGTTGCGGCCACCGCTTCATCGGTCGCCTCGGCGAGCACGCCAAGGCCTTCTTCCAGTGCATCGCGGGGAATCGTCAGCGGCGGCGCGATCTTCACGGTCTGACCCCATGCGCCAACGGGCGCGAAGAGCAGCAGCCCCTTCCACACGCAGCGCTCGATGATGGCGTGCGCGAGGTCGTGGTCGGGCTGCTTCGTGCCGGGCTTCACCGTCTGCATTCCGGCCACCAGGCCCCGCGCGGTGACGTGGCCGATGACCTGCGGATGCTTCGCCTGGATTTTCTTCAGGCCGGCCAGCAGCTCCAGCTCCAGCGCGGCGGCGTTTTCCGTGAGCTTCTCGCGGACGATCTTCCGCACGCTTGCCAGCGCGGCGGCGGCGCAGACGGGGTTGCCGGTGTGTGTGCTGGTCATCGAGCCGGGCGGGAACTGGTCCATGATTGCCTCGCGTCCGATGACCGCCGAGATCGGCAGCGAGCTGCTGATGCCCTTGCCGCAGCAGATCAGATCGGGCGAGACGCCGTAGTGCTCGAACGCCCAGAACTTGCCCGTGCGCCCGAAGCCCGCCTGCACTTCGTCGAAGGTCAGCACGATCTGGTTTGCGTCGCACCATTTGCGGAGCTGCCGCACGAACTCCACCGGCGCGAAGTCCGGCCCGACGCCCTGATACGACTCCATGATCACGCCGGCGACGTTCTCCGGCTGGAGCCCGCGCGCGGCGACCGCCTTGAGGAACGATTCAAAGCTCGTGTCCGTCTGCCAGTAGCCGTCCGGGAAGGGCGCGGTGATGATCGCGGGATCTTCGTTCACGATCCAGTTCTTCTGCCCCGCCATGCCGCCGGCCTGCTGCGAGCCGAGCGTGCGCCCGTGGAAGCCGCGCTCCCATCCGATGATCCCAATCTTCTTGTTGCCGCCGACCTTGATGCCGTGGGCGCGGCTGAGCTTGATGGCGCACTCCGTCGCCTCCGATCCGGTCGTGAGCAGGAAGACCTTCTTCAAGCCCTCCGGCGCGAGCGCGGCGAGTTCGCCGGCCAGCTCCGCGCGTTCCTCGCTGGGGAAGACATAATTGTGCAGCAGCCCGCTGTTCACCTGGTCGAGGATGGCCTGCTTCACCTCCGGCGCGCAGTGGCCGGCGTTCGTCACCAGCACGCCGCTGGACCAGTCGAGCCAGCGGTTGCCGTGCTTGTCATGGACGAAAATGTCCTGCGCGCGGTCCCACACGATGGGCGGCTGGCCGCGCATGGACTGCGGCTCGAACCGGCGCAGCTTCTCCAGCGTGGCGACGGAATGGGGATGCGGGATCAGGGTGGCGATGCGGCGATACCTGGTTTCGACGTGCGGAACCGTCCGCGGAGTGATGCTGAATTCTTTGCCCATAGTGCGGGTGACGATGCGGCCGGCTTCGCCGCCGGGCTACACGAAATATCCCTCCTTCCGGTGCTTTTGTGACGGTGGGCCGCCGCTGGCAATCGCTCAGACCAGTTCAGCAAACAACAACCAAGCGCCGCAGGCGCGACAAGATGATAGCCCAGGGCAACGCCCTGGGTATGCGTCCCCACATAAATTTCCCCTCTCCTCCTCGAACGAGGAGAGGGCCGGGGTGAGGAGTCGCTTTCTTTTCTGGCGCGGTGCCAGAAGCCACGAACACTGACTTGCACCAGTCAAATCCTTTTGCCAGAGTCTTCCAACAATGAGCCGCCGCCCTTCACTAGCGCGAAATGCACGCGTAGCCGCGACTGCCGTTGACCTCTTTTGTGGCGCTGGCGGACTGACCCGCGGTTTACTCGACGCCGGCATCCCCGTCGCCGCTGGTTACGATTTGGATGCCGCATGTCAATTCCCCTACGAGCACAACAACCGTGGAGCCACCTTCCGGCAGAAGAGCGTTACCGAACTGACAGGCACCGACCTCGCCACGCACTATCTCCATGGTCACAAGCGGATTCTGGTGGGCTGCGCACCCTGCCAGACTTTTTCGAAATACACTCAAGGCCTCAACAATGACACTGATCCGAAGTGGAAGCTGCTCGACGAGTTCGCTCGCATCGTCTGTGAGCTGCAGCCGGACATAGTCTCCATGGAAAATGTGCCGGGGCTACAAAAACACGACGTGTTCGACCGCTTCCTCACCACACTGATCAACGAGGGCTTCCACTTCACGAAGGACTTCGAGAAGCAGGTGGTTTATTGTCCTGACTACGGCATCCCGCAGCACCGCCGCCGCCTCGTCCTCGTCGCTTCACGGTTCGGCCCCATCGAACTCATCCCGCCCACCCATCCGCCAAAGCGCCATCGCAAAGTGCGCAACGTCCTGAGCGACCTACCGGAGCTGGCGGCAGGCGAGGCTCATCCCGACGACCCGCTTCATCGCACGAGCGAGCTTTCAACTCTCAATCAGAAGCGAATCCGCCACTCCCGGCCCGGCGGCACTTGGCGTGACTGGCCGCGCGAACTCGTCGCCGACTGCCACAAGGTCAAGTCCGGCAAGACCTACCCCAGCGTCTATGGCCGCATGGAGTGGGACGAACCTTCACCCACCATCACCACTCAGTTCTTCGGCTTCGGCAACGGACGCTTCGGCCACCCTGAGCAAAACCGCGCCATCTCGCTCCGCGAAGGTGCCATCCTCCAGTCCTTTCCCCGCAGCTACCAGTTCGTGAACCCCGGCGGCGAATACTGCTTCAAGACCATCGGGCGGCTCATCGGCAACGCGGTGCCGGTGCGACTTGGGGAGATTGTTGGCAAAACCATCAAACTTCATTTGAAGGAACACCATGCCTGATCCGAAGCGAACCACCGAGCCAGTCGAACCTGATTTGGGCCTGGATTTGGAAGCGTGCCGCAAACAACCGACTGAACTTCAGAAATTGGAAGCCGAGGCAGAAATCGTCGAGCACCATGCCATCGTCGATTACGACACAAAGGAGTATCCGGTGGAGGTCATCGTGGAGAAATACCTCACTGGGAAGGATGACGACGAAAACGAAATCTTCGTGCCCGACTACCAGCGTGAGTTCGTATGGCCCAACGACCGCCGCTCGAAGTTCATCGAGTCTGTGCTCATTGGATTGCCGATTCCTTACATCTTCGTAGCCGACGTCAGCAAAGGCGAAGGGCGGCTGGAAATTGTGGACGGCTCGCAGCGAATCCGAACGCTGGCAGCGTTTCTTGGAGACGAGTTCGAGTTGGCCGGACTGAAGAAGCTGAAGAAACTCAATGGCTTTCTTTTTTCTGACCTGCCAATCGCGCGCCAACGACGATTCAAACGCCGCACGATTCGGCTCATCGAATTGACCGAACGTGCTGACGAAGCCGTTCGCCGGGACATTTTCGAGCGCATTAACACCGGCAGCCTGCTGCTGAACGATATGGAGCAGCGATGGGGCATAAAGGAAGGGCCACTGCTGGAATTCATCCGTGAATGCGCGTCTGACCCACTCTTCAAGAAACTTGCTCCGCTCTCGGATTCCGTGGAACTGCGGCGCGAGCGCGACGAGTTCGTCCTACGGTTCTTCGCCTATTTGGATAACTACCTTAACTTCGACAAACGAGTCGTCGAATTTCTCGACGAGTATCTTGAATCACACCAACCGGGGTTCGACGCTGCCAAGGCTGCACCGCTGCGGGCCGAGTTCAAACGCATGTTGGAGTTTGTGGACAGGCACTTCGCTCCCAACGGATTCAGAAAGAAAGCCGGGCACACCAGAACTCCACGGATTCGATTCGAGGCTATCGCAGTGGGTGTTGCGCTCGCATTGCGGGAGAATCCTGCGCTGGCTCCTGCGAACATCGAATGGCTGGAATCAGACAAGTTCAAAGAATACACGACTTCCGATGCCAGCAATTCGCGTCCGAAGGTGAAGGCGCGAATCGAATTCGTTCGTGACCGGCTTCTGGGACGTTGATCCTGCATGACGACCGTTCAACAAGACTTCCAGACACGGGCTGGTGAAATTGAGAACTACTTCCGCTTCGTGGAACAATTGGCGGAGGGCAACCTTCGGCTGACCGCTTCCGCACCATCCACTGCATCACTGAGCCCGGACGACTACGATTCGCTGCTAAAAACGCTCAAGGCGAATGGCTTCATCCTGCTCTATAACCTTGTCGAGTCCACGATGAAGAACGCCATCGAAGCGGTCTTTGAGGAGTTTCGAGCCAAGGGAGTATCATTCGATGATTGCCGGGAGGAGGTGCGGCAGATTGTGGTTTCAAATCTCAAGGCTCACAATCCCGACCGCGTGTCCACCGCGCTCACCCCGCTGGCTCAGAAAATCCTCACCGAAACTTTTAGGAAGGAAAAGGCTTTTGCTGGAAACGTGGACGCCAAGAAAATTCGTGAAGTCGCCAAAGACTACGGTTTCAGTCCGCCAAAGGCGAAAGGCGACAACCTGCTGACGGTCAAATCGCAAAGAAACGACCTTGCTCACGGCGACAAAGCATTCGCTGAAGTCGGGCGTGACTTCGACGTGGAAAGGCTCGTGAAGATAAAGATGGAAGTCTTGGATTACCTCCGTGAGGTCCTCGACAACATCTCCTCGTATCTGGCTAACAAGGAATACCTAGCGGCTCCGCCTATTGTCGGGATACCGACTATCGTTGCAGCCGTGAATTGAACATTCTCGGTGCGATGCTTGACCACCTGACCCCAGCGCAGCGTTCGCGCGCCATGAAGCGCGTGAAGCTGAAGATGGTTCGCTGGAAAAGCTGGTGCAGCGCAAACTCCGCTCGCTCGGCTGGCAGGTCATCCGGATCTGGCAGCACCAGTTGAAACGCGACTTGGCGGCCTGCGTCGCCCTGGTGGAGTCAGCGCTTCATGGGCGCTGAGTTTCCGCACCCCTCCGGGGGGAATGGCGCTTAGATAAGCCCTAAAACTCTTTTTCCCAGCCGTTTGCGGCGTGGTGGATGGGGCAGCGTGCGGAAGATGACTTCACGGCTCAAGACCTGCATCCGCCGCAAGGTGGCCT
>JBAYGL010000018.1:0-23969 GCA_041666725.1 Limisphaerales bacterium | reverse complement strand
GACGCGGAACCGAAGTGGCGGAGGCGAGGACTTTGTCCACGGACATTCCGGCGCGGTGCTGGAAGAACAGTTCATCGATCAAACCCCGCCCATGCGGCACGCCGTAGCTTCCCGCGTCGGAACCGGCGACCACCGGCACACCGAGTTCTTCCGCCAGCGCGATGTGTTCGCAGTGATTGTCGAGGATGCGGCGCAGGCCGGCGACAGTTTCCGCGTTCCAGCCGGCGAGTTCCGGGCGGTCATGTTGAAATTGCACGGGTGAAAACGTGGGCACCCAGGAAATGCTCCGTTCGGCCATGGCGTGAAGGATGTCGCACGTCATGAAGAAACCGTGCTCGATGGAATCAATCCCGGCCTCGACGGCGACACCCAGGCCCTCGGCGCCGCTGCAATGCGCGTAGGTGCGCAGACCGAGTTCGCGGGCGGTGCGGACGATGAGCAATGTCTCTTCAAGGCTGAATTGCACGCCGCCCTTCATGCAGCCCTTTTCGAAGTCGATGATGCCGGTGAGCAGCACCTTGAGATCGTCGGCGGTCGGCGCGAGCTGGCGGATCGTCCGGACGATGCTCTCCGCATCGCCCGCCTCGACGGCCATGAAACTGCCGTAGCGCCCCGTCTTGCGCAGGGCCCGCCCGGGGCTGCGGAGTGCGGGACGCAGGCCGGAGCCGGCGGCGAGTTCGGATCTGAGCCGGGTGTTGACTCCGTGCAAATCGCCGGCATCGCGGATGAGCGTGATGCCTGCGGCGAGGTTTTGTTCGAGGCTGTTGCGTCCGACGGCGAGCATTTCGTCCAGCGGTGCCGTGAGGTAAGCCTTGCGCTTCTGCGGGTCGAGTTCCGCGCCGTCGAGAAACAGGTGGCAATGCGCCTCGACAAGCCCCGGCATGACAAACGGAGCACGAAGGACCGTCACGGGCTCATCGTGCGCTCGGTAGTTGAGCGCCGACACGGCTGCGCTCGTGTCGCCACGGTGCACGGCCTCGATGACACCGCCCGTGATCTCGATGGAGAACGGGCCGTTGTCGTGGCTGCGTGTGCCGTCAAAATACCCGGCGGTGACGATGACAGTGCGGTTCATGGCGGTTATTTTTTGTAGAGCTGCTGGATGCGCAGCAGTGTTTCGAAGCCGTCGAGCTGGATGGCCTCCTCCAAACCCCGGAGCACAAAATCATCCGGAGGCAGCATCTGATAATCGCGGCCGGGCGTTCCGAGTATCGTGTCCAGCCCGTGCGGCAGGGTGAGCGTGAGGAAGGCGGATTCTAGTTTTGTGCTCAGGCGGCTGCCATCGAGCGCGACCTTCGGCAGCATGATGCCGAGGTTCGACAGGCCGACGATCATGTGCACGCCCTTGAGTTCGGGATCGCGTCCGATGAGTTTGATGGCCTCGATGGCACGGCGTGTCTGGTTCTCGCTGTCCGTTGCGACGGGGCAGAGCGACACGTCCACGATCAAGTCATCAATGGTCAAACCGGTTCCGCTGTTGATGATGCGTTTCACCAGCCGCCGGGCGGTCTGCGCGACTTCCTCCGCGGTGTTGTTGGGCAGCTCCTTTCCGTTCTCGACGCGTTCGGACGCCATCAGCACAAGCCGGATCGGCCGAATCTTGATGAGATCGAGCATGTCCAGACGGAGTTCGGAAACGGAGTTGACGATGGGCCTGCGGCCGCGCGCCTTGTCCGGACGGTAGGTGCGGAGGCAAAGCTCCTGCACGGAGTGGTTCGGGTAGTCGAAGGCGAGCGGCACATCCACCACGTCCTGCACGGCGGTGATCAGCTTCACGAGGAAATCGGGGCGTCCCGTGGCCTTGTCGCCAACGTTGATGGTGAGGTATTGCGCGCCCTTCTCCACCTGCGACACGGCAAGCGCCTGCAAGGCCGGGAGGTCTTCCGCATCGAGCAGCGCCTTCGAGCTGGCGAAGCCGGGATTGATGCGTTCACCGATGATGGTCAGGTTGGGGAGGGGCATGGGAGGATTGGATTTGAGGGTGGCTGGCGAGGGAGAATCTCGATGCGCAGATCGGGCAGCGCGGCGGTGATTTGCGGCAGCACGGCGTGAGTCGGGCCAAAGAGCATGAGATGCACGCCCGCCACACCGGGAATCCGGCCCGCCGCCGCCGCGAGCTCCGTCGCCAGCGCGACGCCCTCGGCGGCGATGTCGGGCGAGCGCTCGAGCCGTTCCATCACGGCGCGTGGGAGATGAACTCCCGGAATGCGCGGCAGCACGGCGAGACCGGCGCGCGACGTCACCACGGGAATGCCCGCGAGGATGAACACATCTTCGTGAATCCGCTCCGCCACGACCTGCTCCATGAAACGCGCGAAGCCCGTCATGTCGAAGATGAACTGCGTCTGGATGAAGTCCACGCCCGCCGCCACCTTCTGCTTGAGCCGGCGGATGGGCACGTTGGCCGGCTCGGTGAACGGGTTGATGGCCGCGCCGAGAAACGGCCTTGGTGGATGTGCCATGCGTTCGCCGGTAAACTGCACGATGCCCGTCTCACGCAGATGCCGCGCCTCATAGACCATCAGCGCGCCGTCCATGTCGAAGACCTGCTTGATCTTGGGCACGCCTGCGTAGGAATCCCCGGTGAGGCACAGCACGTTGGGCACGCCGTTGAGCTGGTTTTGAAGCAACTCTGAGATGAACGTCGTCTTCGTGTGATCGCGGCAGGTGGACTGGCAGACCGGTTCCAGGCCGAGCTTGATCAGTTCTGCGGCGACGACCGGCGAGGGCAGTGACGGGCGGGCGTTGAGGTAGGCCGTGGCATTGACGGCATCAACATGCCCCCGCACAAGCATCGCCTGCTCGCGGAAGACGGCGAAGTCCGTGCCGCGCGGCGCCCGCAACTCACAGGTGCGGACGAACGCGCCGGCCTTGAGCCGCGCTTCGAGCCCTGATGCGGTTTGCAAAGGCAGGAGCGTGCGGTTCGCGCCGAGTTTCAGATACGGCAGCGGCTCGCGCGTCAGCGTGTCTTCGCCGGAGAGGAAGTTGAGATAGGATGATGTCCGGTAAAGCCGGGCGTCCGGCGAGGGCAGCAGGTCGGGGCGCGCAAGCGAGTTGCGTCCGACATGATCGTGGATGCGCACCCAGACGCAGGGCTTGTCAGGATACACCTCGCATTCGCCGTGCAGCGTGCCGCCGCAGGGGCCGTTGCGCAGGCCCTTGGGACAGCTCATCGGGCAGATGAGTCCGGTCTGCCGCAGGACGCACTGTCCGCAGGCATGGCAATCAAACACCATCCCCTTCAACAGCGCCTCTACGCGCGCGATGGACTTTTCAAACATGGCAGCTGCACGAGGAAATCGACTCCCACGAAGCTGATGCCGCGCATCCCGGGTTTCTTTGATTGAGGTCAAGGATCGAATGAAGACTCCGGCGGAAACTGGCGGCACTCTGCGAAGCCTGTTGCGGGTGGTCATGCAGGTTCTGCGGCGGGCGCGGGGCGCAACATGATGAACACTGAACAACTCTACCAGCAGCGTCTGGCGCGCTACGTCACCGCGATGCGCAACGAGAAGCCGGACTGCGTCCCCATCCGTCCGTTCGTCGCCGAGTTCACCGCGAAGTATGCCGGCTACACCTGCCAGGAGGTCTGCCACGATTACACCAAGGCGTTCGACGCCGCCGTGAAGACCGCAAAGGACTACGGCTGGGACGCGGTGGTTCCGAACATGGTCTATGTCTGGACCGGCCTCGCTCAGGCGGCCGGGCTGCGCTACTTCGGCATACCGGGCATCGGCATCCCCCACACCTCCGGATTCAATTACATCGAGCCGCCCGAAGGCGAGGCGTGGATGCGCGATGACGAATACGACGAGCTGATCCGGGACCCAACCGCCTTCCTTTACAACGTCTGGCTGCCGCGTGTCTCCGGCGAGATGAGCAAAATCGGAGAGCCGTCCACCTACCGGAACAACCTCGCGCTGGTGAAGAGCTCCATGGCGATGCTGCAATACTTTTACGCGTTCGGCCCGCAGATCCAGCGGATGCGCACCGAGAGCGGCACCGTCTCGGCCATCGCCGGCATTTTCAAGGCGCCGTTCGACATCATCGCCGACAAGCTGAGGGGCTACATAGGCCTTACGATGGACATGGCCACGCAGCCTAAAAAGGTGCTGGCCGCCTGCGAGGCGCTCATGCCGCATCTCTGCCATGTGGGGCTCACCACCGCCGACCCGGCGAAGCAGGTGCCCATTGGTTTCTGGATGCACCGCGGCTGTGTGCCGTTTGTGAACCCTGGGCAGTATGCCTCGCATTACTGGCCGACGCTCAAACCCATCGTCGAGGAGTTCTGGAAAAACGGCCACCAGACGCTGTTTTACGCCGAAGGCAAGTGGAAGCATCACTTCGACACGTTCCGGGAGCTGCCCGACCGCAGCATCGTGTTCCACTGCGACCGGGACGATGTCTTCGAGGTTCATCGCCGTCTGCACGACAAGTTCGCCATCAGCGGTGGAATCCCGAACATGATGTTGAGCTACGGCAAGCCGGAGGAGGTCCGGGACTTCACGCGCCGGGTGCTCAAGGAAGTTGCAGCCGACGGCGGATACATTCTGGACGCGGGCGCGATCATGCAGGACGACACCAGCGTCGAGAATCTGCGTGTGATGACCGAAGTTTGCCGCGAGCACGGCGTCTACTCGACAGGCGTGTCAACGCCGCTTGCCGCCACGCCACCGTGCGAGCTGCCCACGTCGCTCATCAGCCGGCGGCAGGCAACCGGCATGAGCGGGCAGCCCGTGCCGCTCGTGAAACCCGGCGTCTGCCTGCCGTGGGAAGTGAAAGTGAAGGAAATGCCCGAGATATTCGGAGATCGTGACCTGATCCGGAAGGTGTGGAACGATGTGGAATCGCTCGGCAACACTTACATCTGGCAGCTGCTCCTGAGTTTCTAAGAAACCGTCGTCGTCAACAAACCTATGCAAGACGTTAAACCTCTATACGAAGCGGTTCTCCGGGGCGACGCAGCAGCCGCCCGCGCCATCACCGAACAGGCGCTCGCCGCCGGGATTGAACCCATCAGGGTGGTAAACGACTACATGGTGCCCGCCATGGACGAGGTGGGCCGCCGGTTCGAATGCAACGAATACTTTGTGCCCGAGCTATTGCTCGCCGCCCGCGCGATGAAGGGGGCGCTGGAACTGGTCCGCCCGTTGCTCGTAAAGAGCGGGATCAAGCCGCTGGGGAAGGTCGTGGTCGGCACCGTGCGCGGAGACCTGCATGACATCGGCAAGAACCTGGTGTCGGCCATGCTGGAAGGCGGGGGGTTCGAGGTGATTGATCTCGGGGTCAATGTCTCCCCGGAAAAGTTCATCGAGGCCGTCAAATCGAAGAATGCCAACATCGTGGCACTGTCGGCCCTGCTCACCACCACCATGCCCGCGATGAAGCTCACCATTGACGCATTCAAAACCGCCGGCATGCGCGACCAGGTGAAAATCTTCGTGGGCGGCGCACCGGTGACGCAGAAATTCGCCGATGACATCGGCGCGGACGGCTACTCCGAAAACGCCCCGGGAGTCGTCGGGCTGGCAAAGCTTCACACAGGAGCCGCGGCATGAGCGCACGCTGCGCTGCAACCGGACGGCCCGTCGGTTGACAGGACACATCGACGACACTCATGCATCCCCTCCTAGCCGATCTGCTCGCCCACGGACCGGTCGTCACCGACGGCGCGTGGGGCACCCAGCTGCAGGCGCGCGGCCTGGCTGTCGGCGAATTTCCCGATGCATGGAACCTGACTCATCCCGGGAGCGTTGAGGAGGTGGCGCGGGGTTACGTCGAGGCCGGCAGCCGCGTCATCCTGACCAACACCTTCGGCGCAAACCGCATCCGGCTTGCTGAACAGGATTCCGCCATCGCCGGACGCGTGGCGGAGATCAATCGCTGCGGCGTGGAAATCTCCCGCCGCGCCACCGGTGCATGCGCAAAGGTTTTTGCCAGCATCGGCCCGACGGGCAAACTGCTGATGAGTGGTGACGTCACGCCGGATGAGATGAGCGCCGCCTTCACCGAACAGGCGCAGGCGCTTGCCGCAGCCGGCGCGGACGCCCTCGTGGTCGAGTCAATGTGCGACATTGAGGAGGCCAAGCTGGCCGTCGCCGCTGCGAAAACCACCGGCCTGCCGGTCGTGGCCAGCATGGTTTACGACCATGGCAAGAATCACGACCGGACGATGATGGGCACCACGCCCGAACAGGATGCCGTGTCGCTGGCGGAGGCGGGTGCCGATGTCATCGGCGCGAACTGCGGCCGGGGCATCGCGGACTTTGTGACCGTATGCCGCCGCTTGCGCGCGGCCACGGGACTGCCGCTTTGGATGAAAGCCAACGCGGGCCTCCCGGAACTCGTCCAGGATCGCACGGTTTATCGGACGACACCCGAAGAGTTCGCAAAGCACGTCCCGGCCCTGGTCGCCGCCGGGGCCGGATTCATCGGCGGCTGCTGCGGAACCTCGCCGGGTTTTATCCGCGCCGTTGCCGCCGGACTTGCGGATTCGAGCCAGTGAAGCCGGAAGCATCTGCTCCCGTGGAAGACAGTCATGAAAATCGCCTTCACGCCAGCCGTGTATGAACACGCGGCCCGCTTCGTCGGGCGCACGCCCTGGGAGGTTTCCCGCGACCCGGAGCTGATGTTTGAAGGCCACCGGCGGGCGTATCTCGAATACCGCCATCAGGTCGTTGCCGTCGGCATCGACATCTACAATCTCGAAGCCGAGGCCTACGGGGCAAAGATCGAGGCGTGCGAGGGCGACGCCATCCCGGCCATCCACCAGCCGCTGTTTTCCTCGCTTGAAGAGGGTCTCGATCTGAAGCCGTTCGATCCGCAGCGCGACGGGCGCATCGCAATGGTCATCGCCGTCGGGCAGAGGCTGAAACGCGAATTTCCCGAAGCCGATGTGCGCATCCCCGTGGCGGGCCCCTTTTCAATCGCGTTCAATTTGCGAGGCATCAGCAATCTGTGCGAGGACGCCATGCTGCGCCCCGAGGACACGGCCAGGGTGCTCATGCGACTTGCGGAGAATCAGGCCGGCCTGTGCCGCGCCGTCGCCGCAGCCGGCCTGGAGGTTGCCTTTTTTGAATCGGCCGCCGCACCGCCCATCCTCTCGCCGCGCCTGTTTCGCGATGTCGAACTACCCGCGCTGAAGCGCATCCTCCACATCGCCGCCGAATGCCTCGGTCACCCCGTGCCCTGCATCATGGGCGGGGACACTTATCCGGTCCTCGGCGACATCCTCTCCACCGGCACCAGCTACCTTGTGTGCAACGTCGAAACCAACCAGGCCGCGTTCGTCGAATCTGTCTGGCGCACGCACCCGCAGGTGAAGATCCGCGTGAACCTCGACCCGGGCGTCGTGGCCTGCCACGAACCGGAGCGGATCTACCGCGGCATCGACCGCGTGCTCCAAATCGTCGGCGACAGGACCAACTGCGTGATGGGCACCGGTGCGCTGCCACTGGAAACGCCGTTGGAAAACATCCGCCTCATCCGGAATTACGTCGCCAACTGAGCCCGGCTATGAACAACCGACTGCAAGTCCGCGCGAAAGCACTGCTTCCAATTTTTGCGCTGCTGATGCTTGCCACCGGCATCGTTCTGCCGGCCCAGTCCCCGGGGCAGAAGGCGGACGCGACCTTCACACCGCTGACCCACCGGGATGAGCAATGGTATGGCTCGACCTTCTGGAGCGGCCCGGACTGGACGCGCGTCGGGCGCGACTGGCAGCACCCCGGCACCGACACCCCGAGCGTGCGCCGGTTCGTCTGCCCGCAGGGCGGGCGGGTGACGGTCAGCGGACGCGTGTTCAAACGTCACCTCGCAGGCGACGGCATCCGCGCGCTGATCCGGCTCAATGAACGGGAAGTGTGGAAGGCGGAGATCGACGGCAAGGACGAGCGGGGCGTGGAGCCGAACGTGACCCTCGACGTGAAAGCGGGTGATTCACTGCGGTTCATCATCCACAAACGTGGCGAGATCAGTTGCGATACCACGCATTGGGATCCGCTCGTCACCTATGCCGATGGCGCGCACTTCCAGGCGTCGCAGAGTTTTGACGTGAAACAGCAGGGCGCGGGCGGCTGGCATTACGAGATGCTCGGCTCCCCCCGGCCGCCGCCGCCGCGATTTACGCCGGTTAGTGAAGAGCTTCGCCGTGAGTTGCAGCGGCTCGCGCCTGCGCTTGCGTCCAAGACTGATTCCAACCTGCTGGCGCTGGTGCTCGAAGACTGGTGGCGCGAAGACCAGCTCACCGACACCTCCTCCGCCTATCAGGCCGCCACGGCCCGTCATCTGGCCAGCGCCCGCCGGCTTGCCGCCGATCTGCACTGCGCACCACCGCCGGAGTTGCAAGCACCCGTCACCCTCGCGGACTGGCGCACGCACTATCTGAAAACCCGCCTGCACAAGCGTGCGATCGCCCTCGGCAATCCCCTGCTGAACTTCCGCACTCTCCTGTTCTGCAAACGCGTTCCGCCGAGCTACAGCCATCTGGTCGGCCAGTATTTCGGCTGGCGGCAGCGGCCCGGCGGCGGGCTTTTCACACTGGAGAATCCCGGCCACTCGCTGCGCACGCGGGACCTCACGGGCACGCAGCTGCCGCCCGGCAGCTTTCTCGAACCGCGGCTGTCCTACGATGCCCGGCGTGTCGCCTTTTCGTATGTTGCCACGCCGTTGCAGCCGCCGGATTCGCGCGTGCTGCCGGTGAACGAACAGGGTGGTGACGAGGCGTATTTCCATCTCTACGAGATCAACGTCGATGGCACGGGCCTGCGACAGCTCACCCGCGGCGCCTACGATGACCTGATGCCGTGCTATCTGCCCGACGGCGGCTTTGCGTTTGTTTCGACGCGGAGGCGCAGCTACTCCCGCTGCTTTGGCCCGAATTTCAGCAAACGCTGGCACAGTTACACACTGCACCGGATGGATGCCGATGGCGGCAACCTCGGCATCCTCTCGCTCAACGACGTCAACGAGTGGTTCCCTGCCGTGGCGCACTCGGGTGAAATTCTTTTCGCGCGCTGGGATTACATAGACCGCGACGCGGTCACGCACCAGAACCTCTGGGCGGCGCGGCCCGACGGCACGAATCCGCTCGCCGTGTGGGGCAATGCCGCGCCCAGCCCGCATTGCACGTTCCAGGCCAGGCCGATTCCGGGCAGTCACAAGATCGTGTTCATCGCGTCGGCGCATCACGCCATCACCGGCGGGCCGGTCTGCGTCCTTGATCCGTCGGTGGATCACAATCGCATCGAAGCCGTCACGCGCCTCACGCCGGGGCCGTTCCCGGAGGCGGAGTCCAGCCGCATCGAGGAATACTACGAATCGCCGTGGCCGTTGTCGGAACAGTATTTCCTCGTTGCCTACAGCCGGGAGCGGCTGCGCTTCGAAGGGGAGCACATGCGCGATCCGAATCCGGACAACGCGCTCGGACTCTATCTGCTGGATGCCGCCGGCAACCGCGAACTGCTCTATCGCGATCCGCTCATCAGCAGCACCAGCCCCATGCCGCTACGCCCCGAGCCGGTGCCGCCGGTGCTCGCCAGCGTGCTGCCGGAGCAGGCGCCGCCCACCGGCGAGATGATCGTCACGGATGTCTATCAGGGCCTGGGTCAGATCCCGCGCGGGCACATCAAGGAACTGCGCATCGTCCAGATTTTTCCCAAGACGACATGGCTGGCGAACCAGCCGTTGATCGGCTGCGCCGGGGAGGAAAATGCGCGCGCCATCCTCGGCACCGTTCCAGTCGAGTCCGACGGCTCGGCGCACTTCACAGTGCCCGCGCACAAGCCGCTGCTGCTGCAGGCGCTCGACGCGGACGGTTTCGCCTTTCAAACCATGCGCTCGACCACCTATGTGCAGCCCGGCGAACGGGTGTCTTGCGTTGGCTGCCACGAGCCGCGGCGGCAGGTGCCGTCGAAGACCGGCCAGCAGCCGCTGGCCATGACGCGCGCGCCGTCCCGGATTGAACCCGGCGAACTGGGCGGCGAGCCGTTTTCCTTCGTGCGCGTCGTGCAGCCGGTGCTTGACCGGCACTGCGTGAAATGCCACGGGAGCGACGGCGCGCATGCCCCCGACCTGACCGGCACGCCGCAGGACGGATTCACGCGCGCCTACTGGGCGTTGTGCGGGAAAACGGACCAGCTCACCGGCCGCAAGATGACGCCCGAGGCCGCCGCCGAAGTGCTGGTGCCCCGCTTCGGCCAGCGCAACCAGATTCAGGAAACGCCGCCCGGCGGCCGTTACGGCGCGCTCGGCAGCCGCCTGATGAAACTGCTCCGCAACGGTCACGAGGGGGTTCGACTCACCGGCTCCGAACTGCGCCGGCTGGCGGCGTGGATCGATCTCAACGCCGTTTTCCACGGCAGCTACGATCCCGCCGAGCAGGCCCGGCAATCCACCGGCGCGGGCCTGCCGATGCCGAATATCCAATAACCTCCGGATGAAACCCTCGTTCATCCTTGTCCACCTTCTCTGCCTCGCAGCACCGCTGGCGGCGGACGAGTTCACGATCGAAGCGAAGGACTTCGACGACGGCAACGTGCGGGTGAGCCTGGAGGGGCAGCCGTATGCCGACGGGCACTCATGCATCTGGCATGGGGGCGCGGCGCCGGACCGGGCGGAGTATGTCATCGAGTTTCCCGTCACGGCCGACTACACGGTGTTCGCGCTCTATGCGGCGCAACAGTCGCGACCGGTGGAAATCAGCGTGGACGGAAAGATGGTGCACAAGGGCTTTGCCGGCGTGACGGGCGGCTGGCAGACGAAGACCGCGAGATGGGAGAAGCAATGCACGCTGCGCATCGAGCGTGGCACACACAGCATCGTGATCCAGTCCAACGGCCCCTTCCCGCACATCTGCGCCTTGCGGCTGGAATCGCCCGACGGCGTGAAACTCAAGCGTCTCAGCCCTGAGCAGCGCGCCGGACGGGTGCGGCTCGATGCGTTGCGGGCGCAGCTCGCGCAGCTGAACGGCGTCAATCCCGGGGCGGTGCGGCTTGCCGTCGAGGATCTGGGGAAAACTTTCCCGGGACGATACGACGGCGCGACTCATCGGAAAGCCCTGGCGAAGTTTGAGGCGGGGCGCGCCGACATGCTGAAGTCGCTTGCGGAAGGCCGGCCGGCCGAGCCGGCCGTGATCGAGCAGCTTCTGGCCGGTGTCCGGGCCGTGCTGCTGGCCAATCCGCTGCTCGATTTCGACAAGCTGCTGGTGGTGCGCCGCGCTCCCGGCGACAGCACCGGCTTTGTCCCCGCCAACTACCTGTCGCACGCCAGCATGGCCAACCGGACCGGATGGGACAACGAAATCGCGCTGCTCACGGACCTGCGCGGCATAGCCCGGCTGCAAACACTCCACCGGCCGCCGGCGAAGCGCATCCTGCGCGACGTGCGGCTGGATTTCGACGCGCAGCGGGCGCTGTTTTCCAGCATAGACGGGAACGGGCGCTGGGCGGTCTATGAGATTCCATCCGGGGGCGGCGAGGCGCGCCAGGTTACGCCGGCAACGTATCCGGACCTGGATTTTTTCGACGCCTGTTATCTCCCCAACGGACGAATCATTGTGGCCTCAACGGCGAATTACCACGGGGTGCCCTGCCTGGACGGCAATCAGCCGGTTTCGTCGCTCTATCTGCTGGACCCGGAGACGGGGACGCTGCGGCAACTGTCCTTCGACCAGGACCACGGCAACGACCCGATCGTGCTCAACGACGGACGAGTGTCGTATCAGCGCTGGGAATACAGCGACATCCCGCATTATTTCTCGCGGCGGCGGATGAGCATGAATCCCGACGGCACCGGCCAGCTCGCGCTCTACGGCAGCAACTCGTGGTTTCCGACCGCACTGCGCTTTGTCCGGCCCGTGCCGGATCATCCGACGCGGCTGGTGGGCATCATCAGCGGCCACCACGATCACGGCGACTGCGGCCGGATGGCCCTGCTCGACCCGGCGCTCGCCAGCGCGTATCCGTTCCGCCATCGGCCCGCATCGAAGGAATGGGGCGAAGAAGGCAAACCCATCGTGGTGACGCCGGACATCCTGCCGGCGGAGCAGACCGGTTTCCTGCAGCTCATCCCCGGCCGAGGCAAGCCGGTGGCGGGCACGGTCTGCGACGCCATCATCAACCATCATTACCTCAAGGAGCTGTCCTCGCTGACCACGCACCCGCACCCGCTCAGCAGCAAGTATTTCCTCGTCTCGATGAAACCCACGCCGCAGAGCCTCTGGGGCATTTACCTCGTGGACGTGTTCGACAACGCGACGCTGATTGCGGAATTCGCGGGCGCGGCGCTCTTCGAGCCGCAGCCGCTGGCGCCGCGCGCGCGTCCGCCGGTGCTTCCCGACCGCGTCGTGCCGGAGAGCCGGACGGCGGAGGTCCACATCGCCGACATCCACAGCGGCCCCGGGTTGCAGGGTGTGCCGCGCGGCACGGTCAAAAACCTGCGCGTCTTCGCCTATCACTTCGGCTACCTCAACAAAGCCGGCTTCGATCTCGTCGGCATCAACTCCGGCTGGGACGTAAAGCGCGTTCTCGGCACGGCAAAGGTCGAGGCCGACGGCTCCGCGTGTTTCCAGATTCCGGCGAACACGCCGGTCTCGATCCAGCCGCTCGACGGCGAAGGCCGCGCGGTGCAACTGATGCGCAGCTGGCTCGTTGGCATGCCCGGCGAGCGCGTCTCGTGCGTCGGTTGTCACGAGAAACGCATGGAGACGCTGCCGTTGCAACGAGCGGTCGCCGACAACCGCAAGAGCGAACCGCTCGCGCCGTGGTATGGCCCGCCGCGGCCGTTCTCCTTTGCGCACGAGGTCTTTCCAGTGTTGGAGAAGCATTGCGTCGCCTGCCACGACAAGCCCGCAACGGTCGGACCGCGCAGCAATCCGTGCTTCAAGACTCCCGACCTCGCCTACGACACGCTCCATCCCTACATCCACCGCGCCGGCGTCGAGAGCGACATGGCGCTGCTGACGCCGATGGAATACCACGCCTCGACGAGCCTGCTGGTCCAGATGTTGGAGAAGGGTCATCACGGCGTGAAGCTGGCAGACATGAGCCGCGAAGCGCGGGAAAAGCTCTACTGCTGGATTGATTTGAACGTGCCGCGCATCGGCACCTGGGATCCGCCGAAGCTGGCGAAGCTTGGCACTCCCAACCTGTCCGCCCGCGCCGCAACAAAGGCAGGCGTCTCCGCCCCGCCGAAGTCGCAGTGCGAGTGCGACCAGCGGGAGCGGCGGCTCGAACTGTCCAGGCTTTTCGCCGACAACGACACCGATACGGAGGCGGAGTTCAAAGCTGCGGAAGAAGTCTTTCAGAAGCGAACGCCGGTGAAGTTCATCGCACCGCCGCCAGCCGAGCCGGTCAAGCCCGACGGTTTGAAAGCGGCGGGCGTCACGGCGGCCCCATCCGCCGCGCCGCGCGTCATTGACCTCGGCGACGGCATCAAATTGCCACTCGTGCAGATTCCGGCGGGTGAGTTCGTCATGGGCAGCCTCGATGGCGCGCCCGACGAGCGTCCGCGCGCGAAGGTCAAAATCAAAGAGCCGTTTTGGATGTCCGTCGCCGAAGTGTCCAACGGCCAGTTTGCGCGATTCGATCCGGAACACGACACGCGCTACGCGGACATGCACTACATGAACCACACGGTCCCCGGCCACATCGCCAATCATCCCGACCAGCCGGTCGCGCGCGTTTCGTGGCAGAAAGCGATGCGGTTCTGCGAGTGGCTCGGCCGCAGGACCGGCCAGCGCGTGGCGCTGCCCACCGAGGCGCAGTGGGAATGGGCCGCCCGCGCCGGCACCGGCACGCAGTTCTTCTATGGAACGATGGACAGCGACTTCAGCCGCTTCGCCAACCTCGCCGACCAGTCGCTGCGCTGGTTCCGGATGAAATACGACGGCCCCAGCGCGCTGCCACGGCGCTACGAGTATCCTCCTGAGATGAACTTTCCGCTGCACGACGAGCGCTTCCGCGACCAGTGGCATGTGGTGGACTACACCGGCCGGACCGGGCCGAACGCGTGGGGTCTGCGAGACATGGTCGGCAACGTCAGCGAGTGGACCCGCTCCAGCTACCGCCCCTATCCCTACACCGACGCCGACGGCCGCAACGACGAGAGCGCCGCCGGGCGCAAAGTCGCCCGGGGCGGCTCGTGGGCCGACCGCCCCGCCGACGCCGGCAGCTCAGTCCGCCGCGCGTTTGAATCGTGGCAGAAAGTTCACGACGTCGGTTTCCGTGTCGTCATAACCAACCCATGAAAAGCATCCTTTGCTCACGCCGCCGCGTCGGGCCGGAGCACCTTGTCGTCCTGCTCGCGTTCGCCGCGGGCGTCACCGCGTTCGCCGACCTGATGAAAGACTCGCCCGTCACGTTCCCGGACAAGGGCGCTCTGCCGTCGAAGAACCCGCCGGATGTGATGTGAAGACGTGGATCGATCTCAACGCCGTTTTCCACGGCAGCTACGATCCCGCCGAGCAGGCCCGGCAGTGCGCCGGCCAGTCCATCCGGATGCCGGAGATTCAGTGAAGCGCGTCAAGGATCGGGCATGGGATGCTTTTGTTGATTCAAATCAATGCTATCGGACTGGTCCCGGCTTAGTGACACTGTGAAACACAACCTATGAAGGCATCCAACGCATTCTTCCCCACCCTCGCTCTCATTGTCGCGTGCCTGTCGATCCGAGCCGCAGAAACGTGGATGCCGCTCTGGGACGGCAGGACGCTCAACGGCTGGCACATCATCGGCAAGGGCGGATGGGAAATCACCGACGCGGCGATTCACGCGTCTCACATGAAGGCCGAAAAGGAGTTCGGCCATCTCGTCACCGACAAATCCTACAAGGACTTCACCGTGCGCCTGAAATACAAGGCGTTGAAGGGCAACAGCGGCCTTTACTTCCGCATCGAGGAAAAGGGGTTCAGCGGCGTCAGCGGTTTCCAGGCCGAGATCGACGCGACCAAGGATGCGGGCGGCCTCTACGAAACCGGCGGTCGCGCGTGGGTGAGCCATCCGACGCCCGAGGATGTCAAACGGTGGTTCAAGCCTGGCGAATGGAACGAGATGACCGTGGCCGCGCACGGCGGTCACATTGTCGTCCATGTCAACGGCATCAAGAGCGCGGAGTTGCAGGACGACCCGGGCCGGAGCGAGGGCAGGTTCGCCCTCCAGCTTCACGGTGGCCAGGACTGCGACGTGTGGTTCAAAGACATCGAGATCATTGCGCAGTGACTGTCGCCGGCGCGGGCAGGTTCAACCAGCGGATCAGGCGCAAGTGTGGTGAAAATCAAGACGTGAGCCTGAAACCGTTATGCAAAACTCTGAATCGCTCATCCTCGGGCTCCTGAGAAGGCTCACGCTCTCAGTCAGCCAAACTGCCGCGCTGCTGGTGCTGGTCCTTGCGCTGGCGCTCCCGCCGCCCGCCAGGGCCGTGCCGGACAAAGGGCTGCCTGTGGGCGGGCAGTTGCGCCCGCTCATTGAAGCGGACTGGCTGCAACGCGAGGGGGCCGGCCTGCCGCAGACGCGTGAGGCCATCCAGCGCGGTCTGAAACTCGCCGCGCGTCTCCAGCCCAAGGCCGATGCCAGCCGTCTCGCTCCGCTCGCGGCCAGACTTCGTGAGCTTGCCGCGCGCACCGAGGCGCTTCCGGCGTCCGCTCCACCTGCCGAGGTCAGGGCTCTTTTCCTCGAAACCCGCCGGATCGTGCGCGAAGTCGCGTTCTGCAATCCGCTGCTGCGCGAGATCAACCATCTGCTCTTCATCACACGCCACGATTCCGTGGGCGTCTTCCACATGGTGGACCAGTTCTACGGCTTCTATGCGAAGCCCGGCGGCCGCCTGCTCGCGCTCACCGAACCGTTCGGGCCGCAGCCGGGGCTCGTGAACTTGCTCGCCGGTGCGACGGTCCAACAAGGCCGGCTCAAGGGCCGCAAGCTCGAAGGCGGCGCGTTCCTGTCGCCGGAAATCTCGTTCGACGGGAAGACCATCCTCTTTGCGTGGACGGAGGGAAAGGGCAAGGAACTCGAATGGAGCCCAACCGCAAGCCACCACATCTTCAAGGTGAACTCGGACGGCCGAGGCCTGACGCAATTGACCGACGGTCCCTGGAATGATTTTGATCCGTGCTTCCTTCCCGGCGGGCGCATCACCTTCGTCAGCGAGCGGCGCGGCGGCTTCCTGCGCTGCGGACGGCACTGCCCGACCTACACGCTGCATGGCATGGCTGTGGACGGCAGCGACGTGATCTGCCTCAGCTTCCACGAGACGCACGAGTGGCAGCCGAGCATCACGCACGACGGGATGATCATCTACACGCGCTGGGACTATGTGGACCGCGACACGAACATCGCCCACCACCCGTGGACCTGCCGGCCCGATGGCACCGATCCGCGTGCCATCCACGGCAATTATCCGCAGGTGCGCGAGCGCCGCCCGTGGATGGAGATGGATCTGCGGGCCATTCCCGGTTCGCAGAAATTTGTCGCCACCGCCGGCGCGCACCACGGGCATGCCTTCGGCTCGCTGGTCATCCTTGATCCGCGCGTGCCGGACGACGGCGCGGAATCCCAGCTCACGCGGCTCACACCCGAGGTGCCCTACCCCGAAGCCGAGACGCCGAAGGACGGCATCCGGCCGGTCATGATTTATGGCACCCCGTGGCCGTTGAGCGAAGACGACTTCCTCTGCGTGTATGATCCGTCGGTGACAAACCGCGGCATCTACTGGATGGACCGCTTCGGCAACAAGGAGCTGATCTACCGCGATCCCGCAATCTCCTGCGTCAGCCCGATGCCCCTGCAGGCGCGTCCCCTGCCGCCGGTCATCCCGGACAGCACCACGCAGACAGCCGCAGCGCAGGCAGGATCGGACGCAAAGCGGCCCGCGACCATCGCGGTGATGAACGTGTATGACAGTGATTTCAAATGGCCGGCGGACACGAAGATCACCGCGCTGCGCATCATCCAAGTCCTGCCCAAAAGCACGCCCGCGCCGAACGTGCCGCGCATCGGAATCGCCGACCAGACCAACGCGCGCGGAGTGCTCGGCACGGTGCCGGTGGAGGCGGACGGCAGCGCCTACTTCGAGGCGCCGGTGGAAAAGGCGGTTTACTTCCAGGCGCTGGATGCCGGCGGCCTGGCCGTGCAGTCCATGCGCTCGGCGACTTATGTCCACAAGGGCGAGCAGATGACGTGCGTCGGCTGCCACGAGCAGCGCCACGAGGCGCCGCGCGTGCGGCTGACACAGCCGCTGGCCATGCGCCGCGCGCCCTCGCCCATCAAGCCCGAGGTGGCGGGCGCGAATCCCTTCAGCTTCGTGCGTCTCGTGCAGCCGGTGCTCGACCGGAACTGCGTGAGCTGCCACCAGGGGAAGCAGACGCCGGATTTGCGGGGCATCGTCGAAGGCAAGCTGGGCTGGACGCGTTCCTACCAGAATCTCGCCGCCAAATACGGCTTCTATTTCAGCGTCGGCAACGGCTCGATCAAGGATCCGGTTCATGGCGGGGCGCGCAGCATTGCCGGCCGGTTTGGTGCGCGGGCGTCCGCGTTGCTGCGCTACCTTGATTCGCCGCACCAGGGCGTGACGCTGTCGGCGGAGGACCGGCACCGCCTCGTGCTCTGGCTCGACTGCAACTCGGAATTCTACGGCAGCTACGAGAACATCGCCGCGCAGTCCCGGGGCGAAATCGTCCTTCCATCACTCCAATAGCGAAACGCCCATCATGAACAGCCGCGAACGCATCCTTGCCCAGCTCGAAGGCCGTCCGGTGGACCGGCTGCCGGTGATGCCGATCACCATGCAGTTCGCCGCCGACCTGCTCGGCGCAAAATATCGTGATTACGCGAACGATTATCGCGTGCTGGTCGAAGGCCAGATGCGGGTGGCCGAGGAGTTTGACTTCGACTACGTGAACACGATGTCGGACCCGGCCCGTGAGGCCGGCGACTGCGGGGCCGTGGTCGAGCACTTTGAAAACTCCCCCGCCGCGATGGTCGAGACGGAGGCGCTGCTTGGCGAGAAGTCCGCGCTCATCCGGTTGAAAATCCCCGATCCGCTCGGCGGCGGCCGGATGCACAACAGCCTCCGGGCCATCGCGCTGTTCAAGGAGAAGCTGCGCGGGGAAAAGCTGATCGAAGGCTGGGTGGAGGGCCCGTGCGCCGAGGCCGCCGACCTGCGCGGGATCAACACGCTGATGCTCGATTTTTACGACGACCCGCAGTTCGTGCGCGATCTGTTCGAATTCTGCGTCGCGATGGCCCTGCGGTTCGGACGCGAGCAGGTGGCGGCGGGCGTGGACATGATCGGCGTGGGCGATGCGGCGGCGTCGCTGGTGGGGCCGCAAATCTACGAGGAGTTCGTCTGGCCCTATGAGAAGAAGCTGATCGATGGCCTGCACGCCCTCGGCGCGCGCACGCGGCTGCACATCTGCGGCAATACGCGTTTCGCGCTGGCCGGCATCGGCCGCCTGGGCTGCGAAGTCGTGGACCTCGACTCGCTTGCGCCCCTGGCCGAGGCCCGATTGCAGATGGGGCCGCAGCAGGTCCTGCTCGGAAACGTCAATCCCGTCACCATCGTGCGCAACAGCCGCCGCGACGAAGTTCAGGCCGCCCTCGCCGAATGCCATCGCCAGGCCGGCGCGCGCTACATCATCGGAGCCGGCTGCGAAATTCCGCGCGACACACCGCCGGAGAACGTGCGGGCCTTTGCCGAGTATTCGCGGTCGGCGTCGTGCTGAAGGTCCGGGCCATGAACGATCCCGTCCACATCCAGCTTCTCCCGCTTGGAAAGACGCTCGCTGTCCAGCCCGGGGCGTCCCTGCAGGACGTGCTTTTCGCGCAGGGCGTCGAGTTTCCCTGCGGCGGACGCGGTCGGTGCAAGGGCTGCCGCGTCAAGGTGCTGGCCGGTGACGTGGAGGTGTCCGCTGAAGACTGCGCGCTGCTTCCCGCCGATGAACTCGCCGCCGGCTGGCGGCTTTCCTGCCGCGCCCGGGCCAGGGGCGACCTGACGCTGGAACTCGCCCAGTGGGAGGCGACGATCCTGGCCGATGACACTGCCTTTGCATTCACGCCGCAGGAGGGCCTGGGCGTGGCGGTGGACCTCGGCACCACGACCGTTGTCGCGCAGTTGCTCGACCGGCGCACCGGCCATGTGCTGGCCGTCCGCACCGCGTTGAACGCCCAGGGACGGCACGGTGCGGACATCATGAGCCGGATTGACTTCGCCTCGCACGAGGATGGGCAGACGACTCTGGTGAGGCTCATCCGCAAGCAGATCGGTCATCTCATCGAGGAATTGCTCTCCACCGCGCATGGACGCGAACATGAGTTGAGCGAGGTGGTGATCGTGGGCAACACGGTCATGCACCACCTCTTCTGCGATGTGACCGTCGAACCGCTGTCCCGCCACCCTTTCGAGCCGGCGGACGGCGGCTTGCGGATTTTCTCGACCGAGGAACTCGGCTGGCGCACCGCCAGCGCGGCCACCGTGCGGTTTCTGCCGTGTCTCGGGAGCTTCGTCGGCAGCGACATTCTTGCCGGCGTGCTGGCCACGCGCCTTCACGAGAGCGAGGCGCTCGTCGCGCTGGTGGACCTGGGCACCAACGGCGAGATGGTCGTCGGCAACCGCGACCGTCTGCTCTGTGCTTCCACCGCGGCGGGTCCGGCGTTTGAAGGTGCGCGCATCTCGATGGGCATGCGCGCCGCCACCGGCGCAATCTCGGAGGTGAACGTCTCTGACGGTGAAGTGCGCTGTCGCGTGCTGGGAAACGTCGAGCCCCGCGGCATCTGCGGCAGCGGCCTGGTGGACGCCATTGCCGCCGGGCTGGAGATCGGGCGGATTCAGCCCAGCGGACGCATGTCCGGAGCGGAAGGCTTTCCATTGGCACCACCCGTATCGATCACCCAGGCGGACGTGCGCGAACTGCAACTGGCCAAGGGAGCGATCGCCGCCGGACTGCGCATCCTGGTCCAGCAATGGGGCGCGCGACTGGAGGATGTGTCACGCCTCTATCTGGCGGGAGCGTTTGGCAACTACATCAACCGCGCCAGCGCCCGGCGCATCGGGCTGATCGAACTGCCACCTGAGAAAGTGGTTCCCGCCGGCAACACCGCGCTGCTCGGCGCGAAGCTCGCGCTCTTCAGCCTGCACGATCACGACGGCTCCCACGCCGCCATCCGACGGCGCATCCAGCACGTTCCCTTGAACGAAGACCCTCTCTTCCAGGAAATCTACGTGGAAGCCATGGGCTTTCCAGGCTGACCCGCAGCTTCGGCCAGAATGATCCTCTCGTCGTGACATGGCGCTATCTGCTGCTCCGGCTGGACCACGAGAAAATCCTTCTCATTCCATTCGCCAATGACCCAGCGGCGGAGCAGTCCCAGATCGCCGTTGACCTCCTCAAACTCCCAGCCGCGCTCCCTGCAGATCGCCCGCACCTGCTCGCCCAGTCCGAGAACACGGGTGAAGTCGAATTCGATCAGCGCGCCGTGAGTGTAGTGCTGCGTCCACTCGCTCATCATCTCCAGCAGATAGGCCGCGCCGTCCTCGCCATATTTCCGGATCATCTCGCTGCGGATGGAGTCGGTTGATTGCGCCGCGCCGGCCCGCATGGGCATGGCCATGATGCCCACAGGTGGCGAGTTTTCACCCCGCCGTTGACGGCACTCCAGCCAGCCGGACGAGTAATAGTAGGAGCCAACATGACCGGCCTGGCGCTGCTGGTAGCGCTCCTTGGAACCCAGAAAGAACGTGATGCAATCGTGCGCACGCGGGATGACCAGCGGCGTGTGACGCGGCCTGATCCCCCTCAGGATGTTCCCGCACAAACCGTAGCCGAGCAGGATGGCGTCGTATTTGCCGGCGGGAACGGCGTCGATGCGCCGCTGGATCTCGCCGCATCCCGCCGACGGATTGTCATGCAGACCCTGGGTGAGAAACTCCATGTCCACCAGATGCGGCGACTGCGACGCGACAAAGCTGATCTCCCGGACTGCGATTTCACAGGCAATGATTTTGAAGAAACGCCTCTTCATGATGACATGACCGGGGAAACGTGTGGCATGAATGCTTCCATCTTGAATTGATCCCCGTCAACGAATCATGACGCACCGACGCTTCATTTCCCGGAATCGCGGACGCACCGGACGAAATTGCGGATTCGGATCACATCGCCCTGCGGCCCGCGTCCGTGGGGAAACGCGCCCGGATCACCGGCCTTGGGATCGCTGCGCTGGGCTCCGGCTCCATGAACATCCACCAGCCGGAATTGCCCAACCCCGGGCGGAAACTGCATCCAGCCCAGGGCACGACCGAAGCACACGTAAACCGCCGCCTCGCCTGCGCGACCCGGCGGCCCGTCCAGATGCGTCGTGCCCGTCCAGAAAAACGGGTGCTCGCCGTCCGGCAGCCTGCTGATCTGAAACACGGGCGCGATGGCTGGCACGGCCGAGTAGTCGGCGATGCTCTGCAATTCCTTCGCGCTGGGCAGGCGCCAGTCGCTGTGCCCCATGCAGTTCGTCGCGTTCAGCTTCTGCACCCAGGCCAGGGCCTGCTGCCAGTTCATGCCCTGGCTGCTGTCAGCTTTGGACCACATCAGGCCCGTCGCCCGGTCGGTGACCGTGCCGTCGGCGTTGTCCAGAAAATCGTTTTTTCCGTAGGCCGCATTGCCGCGAACGTAGCGGACGAACAGCCTGTTTGGAACGCGCCGGCGCGGTTCGAATTTTGGATACCCCTTGATGCGCCCATCCGCGAAGTTCACTCCGAACACCGTGGCATCATTGTTCATCGTCGTGCGGACGTATTCCGTCGCGCTCCAGTCCTGGCAGTCGATCATCCGCTCGCCGCGTGAGATGTCGCCATAGGTGAACCGGAAAAAATTCGTGTCGAGAAACGGCTTCAGGCCGGTCGCCCCCCTGCATTCGCCGGTAAACTGGATGAGCGAGTAAAGCTCCTTGATCGACGGCATGCGCCAGTCGGCATGACCGCCGGTCCGGCACTTCTGCGCGCCGGCAACCGCATCGGCCCACGACATTTTCGGGCCGCGCTCGCGCACCCAGGTGAGACCGGTGACCAAATCCGACACCGTGCCGTCGCCATTGTCGCGGTAGGCGGGCTTGTTGCCCGGGTGCTGCGCGTCCTGACCATAAAACGGCTGCCCCGGATTCGGCGCGGCCATGACGCGCGTGTTGTCGTAAGACTGGTTCTGACCTGTGCCGACGATGGGATAAGTCAGCCCGGCGGCGAAACCACCTGAAGTCAGCCCGGCAAGGAGTGCTGCAATGAGCAGGGCAAAATGTCTCACAGCCCGGTTTTACCACAGCAGCGCGGCCAAACCACCATCGAATGCAATGAAATTGCCGGCCGGGAGGAGTCTGACTGCACTCACACAAGGCAGCCCGGGCACGTCCAGCCTCCACAGCTCAGTGATGGCTGATTGACGGGCCAAAGCATCTCCCCGCCTTGCCGTCCTCCCCTTCCCCGCCTACGCTTCCTCCCAGTGATGCCCGAACTCCAGGCCCAATACGACGACGCCATGTTCGCCTTCAGCCAGGGCGATTACGACACCGCCATCGCCGGCCTGCGCGCCTTGCTGGCCGCCGACCCTGCGCATTTCGATGCACAACTCTCGCTTGGGATGGCGTATTGCCGGAAAGGCGAGTTTGCCACTGCCATCGCGGAAGGCCACAAAGCCGAGCAAATGCGCCCGCACGAGCAACTCGTCCACACCAATCTCTCCCTCTTCTACATGCGCTCGGGCGACAAAAAGACCGCCGAACACCACGGTCTCCAGGCGCGCATCGCGTCTTGGAAAGGCGACATGGCCGCCCCCGGCACGGCCCCCGCTGACTCCAGTGACCCGGAACTCACACTCGCAAAGCCCGCCCCGCAAGCATTCAAGCTCCCGGAGAAGTTTCCCGACCAACCATGGAAGAACAAGCAGGCCGGCGGCGGCAAGTGAGCGTGGACGGCAACCACTCCCTCCGGTCCCTGCGTCGAAGGAAAAACCGGACGGACGGTGCCCTAGTTTTATTGCTTTCCCCCATTCGATTGAGCCCTGCGGAAGCCATGTCTGATCGTTGAAATCCGGCCAACTACTGGTTGACGATGCCGCGAACCGCGCCTAGTCTGCGCCCGATGCCCGTATGCCTATGAAACTGAAGAGATGTCTTGCGTTTACCCTCATTGAACTTCTCGTCGTCATCGCCATCATCGCGATTCTGGCCAGCATGCTCCTCCCCGCCCTGGCCAAGGCCAAGGCAAGTGCAAGGACAACGAAGTGCATGAGCAGCAAAAGGCAGATTGGTCTGGCTCTGATCATGTATGCGGGCGATCACGAGGACGCCCTGCCCCCATACGCATACAACATGACCGGGACCCCTCTGGCAGGACTAACCCAAGCCCCTGACTGGCGGACACAGCTGTCCCGATACCTCTACGTGCGCACAAACGTGGCGAACGATTGGGAGAACAAGCTCGGGTGCCCCGCGCTATGGAAGGCCGGCTTGGGCGGCGCATCAAGCGCTCCAAACTTTGGCCAAGTGATCCGGTATTGGAATGTGGCAGCCGCGAACGGTGGTTCGATGCGGCTAATAAGGCTCAAAGCCAGCACTTTCTTGGTTGGCGAATCCACGAACATCGTGATCTATTCCCCCGCCAACCCTAGCTGGTCCATTAATTATGACACGGACGGCGATGGGATCAATGAGAGCAACCTCGGTCTGTTCACTTCTGCCCAAACCATAGTCTGCAACAACTTCATCTTTCACCACGGTCGCGATAATCCGAACGATCCGTTCAACACGAACATGAAGTTGAGGGACCAGGCCCCCGTTAGTTTTGTGGACGGCTCAACGCGGCTCATCAACCGCGGGCAATGGCTGACAAACGACGGCAACATGTGGGGGCCTAGTGCATTCGTTCAATGAGCGGTCCGCTGGTTAAGTTTCACCCTCTGCCCTCGCATCGTTTTCATCTTCGGTATGCCGCCGCAG
>JBAYGL010000017.1:0-24243 GCA_041666725.1 Limisphaerales bacterium | reverse complement strand
TGCCGGGCATGAGCGGAGCCGATCTTGCCCGCCAGCTGCTGGCCCTCCGTCCGAAGCTTCCGATCATTCTCACAACAGGCTACAGCGCGACCTTGAACCTGGAGAGGGTGCGCGAAATGGGATTCCGCGAACTGCTCCTCAAGCCGAACACGGGCCGGACCCTCGGGGAAGCCGTGCATCGCGTGCTGGCGGAACCCTCCCCGCCTGACCCTTTATGAAAACCATCCTCCTCGTGGACGACGACGAACTGTTCGGCGATATGATCCAGAAGACTCTCCTCCACCTGGGCTACGTGGTAGTCCGCGCACGCGACGGGAATGAGGCTCTGCAACTCTATGACCCGTTGAAAGTGGACCTCGTGCTGACCGATCTCATCATGCCTGACAAGGAAGGGCTGGAGCTGATCACGGAACTCCACCGCGCGCACCCCGGCGTGAAAATCATCGCCATGTCCGGCGGCGGCCGCAACACCCCGGAGGAATATCTGCCCGTGGCGCGGTTTCTCGGCGCGATGAAAACCCTCACCAAGCCCTTCCGGCAGGAAGCGCTGGCCAAGGCCCTGGGGGAGTGCCTGGAGGTCGTGTGAGGAGGGCCATGTTTTCACGGCCGGCTGTTTCCATCGACTGACAACGGAGCTTTCGCGCAAGCACCCTGTTCTGATCCGGCCATCAGATGTCCGGAGCTTTTGAAAATCACATTCCACGATACTTCGACGGGTTGCGAATCCGGTCGAGACGTTCGGCTTCAAGTTCGTTGCGGGCAGCCTGCCGGGCCCGATGCCTGAAGAAATCGGGGATGTGTTTGAAAAACAGCCAGACCTGTTTGAACAGGTGGGCGACACTTCGGCAAATGAGTGCAAGGGTGTGCAAAAAGGAAATCCCGATTCAGTTCACTTCTTGGTGGCGGTTGAGCGACCTTCGGCCCGCCGGTAGATCGGCTTCACAAACGCGTCGGCCCGGAAGCCGCCCGGCCCTTCCCACGGTTCGAATCCGTCGTGCTCATCGGCGACGAAGTCGCCACGACACACCACTTCATTCCAGTTCAGAAGCCGGAGGTGATCGGGGGTGGCTGCCTTCGCAGAGACCGGCGGCTTGCCCGCTGCCCGTGCCGGCACGATCGCGTCATGCGCCAGTGCCTCGCGAGCCTTGCCGGTGGGTTCCATGTGAGGATGTTCTTCCAGACGGTCCCGGACTGCCGGGCACACCGGTCTTGTCACCGCATCAGGCCCGCTTGGGGTTCACCAGCAGCAGCATGATTCCGCCGACGAGCGCCAGCGCCCCGACGGCGGGCGGGATGAAGTGGCTGTCGGTGGTTTCAATGCGCAGGCCGAGGAACTCGACGGGCTTGCCCGGGGTCTTAAAGGTGAGTCCCGAGTATGCGAGGACCACGACGCCTAGAGCGATCAGGATTACTGCAACGATGGTTTTTGTGTTCATATCGAATCTCCGGTTTGATTTCCATGCCCGGCAGCCCTCAAAGGGGCCGTCTGCGGCCGGAAATGAAGTTGACCAGCACCATGACAACCGCAACCACCAGCAGGATGTGAATGAACCCGCCTATGGTGTAGCTGCTCACCAATCCCAGCACCCACAGAACGAGCAGGATTACCGCAATCGTGTATAACATGGGTTTTCCTTTCAGTTGACTTTGGTCACCGCCGGCTGGCGCGCTTTCGCACCAGCCCGGCGGCACTTTTTCAGATCAGTTGGCAATGAGGAGCGCCGCGATTGTCATGAGGTTGACCACGCTGTTCACACCTTTGATGTCGTTGACGAGTTTGGTGACGAGGCTCTTTTCGGCGGCGTTCTTGGCGATGCCGCTGACCGTGACCACGCCGTCCGTCGTCTCGACCTTCGTCTTCAGGGCGCTTGTCGAGCGGTGGGACATCAGTGACATTTTCACCTGGGCGGTGATGGAGGCGTCGTCAACCTTCTCCCCGATCGTCTCGGCAGGCTTGACGGCGGTCCCGGCCGTGGTCATCTCGTTCTTGACCGACTTGACGCCTTCAACGTCCCTGGCGTATTCGGAGGTCAGGTCCCGTTGCGCCAGGCTGTTGGCGGTGCCGCGCAGGGTGACAATTCCATCTTTCACATACACGTCAGTTTCACCGGCGCTCACGTTGCGATGGAACAGGAGCGCGGTTTTGACTTTCATGCAGATCCATGTGTCCGAGTTCTCGGCAGGGCTTTCGCCTTTGATCTTCAGGTGATTGTCCACGCTCTTGACTCCGGGCAGGCCCGCCACGGTGTTTTCGGCCAGGGATTTGTGAGACTCTGCGGCGACGGTTCCAGTCAAGGTGACGACACCGTTCTTGGACTCGGTCTTGATCGAATCGTCCTTGAGATAGGTTTTGAACACATAGGACTTCTTGGCGGAGGACTCAATGCGGTCGTCCGTGTCGGAACCGCGCAGTGGAACGCCGGTGACGAACAGGGCGCCCGTGGCCACGAGAAGTGCGAGCGAGCAGGTTGATTTCATATAGTTCAAGTTTCGGTTTGATTGTTGCGTTGCTGACGTTTTGACAGGTCGGACGTTAAGCGGCGGGCGGGTTTCCCACCATGGGGTGTAACCCTACCGCGAGTCGTGGGAGGTTTATTCCAATGTCAAACAAGGAGATGGATGCAATCCGTTGGATGGGAGTTCAGAACCTTCCGTCGCCCTGGCCGGCGGTTTTCGCCGGAGTCTTTCCCGCGCAGCCGATGGTTGCCCCGTGGAGACACTGGGGTGTTCACCCCATGGCGACTTCCTCCCTTGAGCCTATACTCCAATGCCATGAATCCGACCCGGAATAATTCCTTCCTGAACGTTGCAGTTTCCCGGAGCAGGACCCCCATCAGTTTGGTTCTTTGCTGTGCGGTTGGGTTCCTCTTTGTGTGGACGCCTCGAAGCGCAGCACAGGATGATGGCAGTCCGGAAGTCATCGCGGCGGACGTGCTTGTCGTGCGACCGGTCTGCCTGGCGGCAACGATTGTTGGTTCGGCGTTGTTCCTGATTTCGCTGCCGATCTCGATTGTTTCAAAAAGCACCAACGAAACCGCCCGGAAGCTGGTCGCGCTGCCGGCGCGGGCAACATTCACCCGTCCGCTGGGAGACATGACCAGTCTCACGGATCGTTGAGAGCCTGTCTGAAAACTGGGAGGGGTCCTGCGGCGGGGGATTTTGGCGGTGGCCAAGGCGGGGAGGGCGGAGCATCCCCGCAGCGGGCTGTGACGCCCGAGCCAACGCAGGCCACCGGCAAAAGACCCGCCGCCCGGAGGGTTTTCAGGGAAAAGGCCGCCTGGCTTCGTTGTTCCTCAGTCGAAGATCCACAAGGGATATTCTCCTTCGTCACGCCTCGCCATCCGGCCTTCTCCCTGAAAACAGGATCCCTCCCAATTTTCAGACAGGCTCTGAGCGTCCGGTTGCCTGCCGGAGCGGTGGAAGGAATGGTTGGCGATTCAACAGGTGCGCCTTGGTCAGCAAATCTCAACCGCAGCGGCCGGATTGCGTTCCGATTGGACGGGGCAGCCGACCGGGTTAGTCCACACCGACTACCGATCGGTTGCGCCAGGTTTCCAAGAACACCGCGGTGATCGTGACGACCACCGGACCGAGGATGAGGCCGGACGGGCCGAACAAAATCACCCCACCGATCACAGAAGCGAAGGCGACGATGGTGTGAAGCTTCAGCCGGTTCCCAAGCAGGACAGGCCGCAGCATGTTGTCGATCCCGCCGACGACCACTCCGCCCCACAGGGTGAGAATCAGCGCCTTTTCCCAACTGCCTTCAAGCGCGAGGAACAGGGCCGCAGGAATCCAAACAACAAAGGCGCCCAGCACCGGCAGCACGGCGAGCAACGCCATCACCACACCCCAGAGCAACGGCACCGGCAGGCCCAGCCACCAGAACATCAGTCCGCCCAACAGACCCTGCACGGCGGAAACGGCCAGCGTTCCGTAAACCGTGGCGAAAATGGTGTCAGAGACGCGACCAAACAACTGGTCCATCTGCACCTCTGACAGTGGAGACAAGGACCGGAGCGTCTGGAGCGCGACGCTCCGGTCGCGCAGGAAATAGAAGAGGAAATAGAAAGTGAGGCAGAATCCGATCACTTGGAACACGGAGCCTTTGAGGACGGCCCCGGCGGTCGAGGTCAACCAGGCGGCGAGATCGTTCACGGTTCCCGGCAGGTCAACCTTCCGCTCGATCCAGCTGGCGAGCGGTGCAAGGCGTGGCTGCGCTTCGATGGCCTGTCTCCATTTGCCGGACTCGACCTTCGCCCTGATGATTTCAGCGCCCTTGGCCGCCTCCTGGACGAGTCGCTGCCCGACGAACGTCGCCGGCACGGCCACGACCAAACCTGCCACCAGAACGGAGACCGCAGCGGCCGCACCTGGCAGCTTGAGCCTGATCTCGAGCCATCGTTGGAACGGAGTGAACAGGACTGCCAGCGCCAGGGCCCAGGCAAGCGGTGGCAAAAAAGGCAGGGCCAGACAGTAGCAGAGATAGACGGCGAGAGCGGTCGCCAAGATCAAGACGAGGGTCCGGACGCGGCAGGTCAGGGCTCCCAAGCCGCCCGTGGCCGGGGCAACGGGCGGGCGGATCTCCCGTTCGTTCGTCGTCATGCTCGGTTTCAGTTCGCGCGATAACGGCAGCCGGATTCATTGGGCGGCGACCGCATGATCGTTCCGTGCTTCCTGATTAAGGCGCGATTTTATCGCTCATCCACTGCCGGGCGTTGTTGAACCCCTCTTTCACTTCGGCAAACCCTTTTTTGAAGCCCGTCTTGACGTCGTTCCAGGTGGACTCCGTGGAGTTCCTGACCTCGTCGAGCTGCTTGTTCAGCCGCACCGTCTGCTCGCGCAACGCCTGGAGTTTCGGCTGGGCCTCGGCCTTGGCCGCGGCGCTGGACTTGTCAACCTTGGCGGCAAGCTGGTCCAGGTCCTTGTTTATCTCGGTCAGCTGGCCTTGCATCTTCTCGATGAACTCAGCCTTCTGGGCAAAGGTGTAATCCTTCATCTCCTGTGCGGCTTCGGAAGTCTTTGCCTGGACTTTGTCGAGTTGCTGCGAAGGGGTCTCCGCCTTCTTGCAGCCCACGGTGAATGCGGCGACGGAGAAGATGGAGAGGATGAGTGTTGTGCGTTTCATGGTGGCTGTCCTTTGTTTTAGTTTTATCACAGCCGGACGCTACCTGCCGGGCTGGGGCCGGACCATGGGGTGTAACCCTAAGCCGGGACGATGCAGTAGGAGCGCGGCATTCATGCCGCAGAAACGTGGGCTGGACTGGGGCTGGACTGACATCTCCCCCCGTCCGACTGGAGGAAACCCAAAGGTGTGGGTGGATGAAAAGCGTCGGGACGAACGAACGCTGCGGATGGCCGCCCGTCTCTGCGGCATGAATGCCGCGCTCCTGCGGCTCCAACAGGCATCGTCCCGGCTGAGTTCTCCATCGGCCGCGCCGGGATGGAAAAGCAAAAACGCCGGCGGAGTGTCCGCCGGCGCTTTGGTTAAAGTCTGCGATTAGAAGGCGAAACGCACGCCAAGCCGGGCGAGGCCGTAATACTTCGTTTCGTCCGGCACCACTCCGCGGAGATCCGTGAAAACTCCGACGTGCGGGGTGAAGCGATACTCCACGCCGACACCAGCCTGAACGAACCAGGCCTTGACGTTCTCGAAGTTGCGGCCGCCTCCGCCGAAGGCGTAGGGCGCAAATCCGCTTCCGCCCAGCGGGAGGCGGTAGGTGAAGCTGACCGACGCGCTGTCGATCACGGCGCCGTGGGTGTTTTCCGAGTAGGCGTCCGCACTGATGCCCATGTTCTGGGTGAAGAAGTAATTGACCCCCGCTCCGATGCCCAGCTCGGTGTTCTGGCGAATCCTCGCCCGTGAAACGTGATCAACGGTGTATCTCGATACGGAGCCGCTCCCGAAGGCGTCCACGGACAACTCACCGGCCCGGTAAAGGGCGTTTTCTTCTCCCAGCGCCGGTCTTGCGGCCAGCAACAGGAGCGTTCCGACGACCAACATTGTGTCCTTCATGTGTTTTTTCATGTGCGCCATGTTACGGACTGAGGTCGCGTCGGCCATGGGGTGTAACCCTACCGATAATCGGAGCGGAGTTGGCTGCGAAAACGGCACCAGCCGCTCAGTGACACTGAGCGGCTGGATTTCACCGGCTGGCTGGACGGGCGTTTGTTCCTGGCTGAACCAACAAGTCCGCCACAATCCGCCGCTGTTCGGGGAGAGGTGGAAGCGGAATACCCAATTGCCGCACCTGTCCCAAATTCAAAACTGGCTGCGCAATGCCAACCTTGCGGCCAAACATGTCCGCTTGGCATTTTGGAGAACTCAGAAAAAGCTGAACCCATGGGACACGTTCTTTATCGAGCGGCAAAACTGCGATGGCACGCGAAACGTTTGACCCTTTGAGTTCAGGTGGTGCTATGGCGCTGCGACCAATGCTTCCAACAACATTCAAAAGCAATTCACCGCCGCTCAATCGAGTTCGTTTGAATTCTTGGTCTAGCTCCGGTGAGATTCGGTAATCATTCGTCAGATCAACCCACCCGTCTTGGACTTGATTGCTTTTGATCAATCGCACACCGCCTTCAACATGAGGCCCGGGTTTCAGCACACCGTAACCAATGGAACGACCGTCTTCGACAAACTCCTCAATCGTTTTTGTCGCCCAACCTTTTGGCAGCGGATATGGCTTTTCGTAATTCATGCCGCGAGCACCTCGTTGAGTTCATCGAGCATATTGGGCAGTTGCTCGCCGCCTTGTTTCGCCCCTTCAGGGCTCGACGTGGTTGGGGGCGGGTTACCCAGGGCGTCGCCCTGGGCTGGTTTCTTTCGCCCCGTTGGGGCTTCGGTGTCTTGTAGCGGCGCTCTGTGAGCGCCGTCCCCCTCCCGGCGGTCACAGACCGCCGCTACAGCCGGGCGTTTCGCACTCATGCCGGGCGCGCCTCGTTGAGTTCGTCGCCGGCCTTGCTCACACCGCTCCTCCGGCGGGTGCCTCGACGGGGAGGTCGAGGAAGAGTTGCGGGAAATAGAACTCCTGGACCTTCGCCGGGAAGGCGGCGTGCAGGGGGCCCTTGGGGCTGGGCGTGTCCAGCAGGCCCTCCGCCAGTCCCAGCTTGATGATTTCGGCGCAGATGGTGGCGGCCTTGCCGGTGATGGCCTGCACGCGGGCGCGCGGGATTTCGCCCTCGTCCACGAGCGTGCGGACCACGCGCATGAGCGCCTCGCGGTGCCGCCGGAGGTGCAGGGCCTGGAACTGGAAGTAGCGCTCCACCCGGGTGCGGAGCGCGGGCAGGTCCAGCAGGCCGCTCATGAACAGGATCTGGTCGAGCATGGTTTCGAGGAAGAACACGCAGAACTCGGCGAGCGCGGCGTCGGAGAGATTGCCCCGGCCATCGAGGTCGTTCCGGCGGGAGCGGTCGGCGGCTTCGAGGCATTCGTAATAGCGCTGGCGCGAGCGGGCGAGGCCACGGGAGAGCGTCCACAAGCCGTGCCCGTCGAGCCGGTGGCGGATGAGCAGCGCGTGGGAGTGGAGCCGCATGACGCGGCCGTTGCCGTCGCCAAAGGGGTGAATCCACGCGAGCCGGTGATGGGCGGCGGCGATGGCGACGAGGCGGCTGGTCTCCAGAATCTGCCCGTCGCCGTAGAACGCGTGGAAGCGGGCCATGAAGGCGGGCAGCGCGTCAAAGTGCGGCGGGGTGTGCCGGCCCACGTCCACCATGAAGTCGCGCAGGTGCCCGGGCTGGATGCGATACGCCTTGCCGCCCGTTGTCTTGGCCCAGTGCAGGGGCTCGGGGAGCCGGGTGTAAAACTCGCGGTGCAGCCAGCAGATGAACTCGGGGGCGCAAACATCCACCGGCTGGCCGGCGAGCCGTTTCTCCATGAGCTGCTCGACGGCAATGTGCGCGAGACTCAGCTGCTGGTTGTCGCGCTGGGTCTCGTCGTGCGAGAAGTCCCGCTGCATCGCCCGCTCGATGTCGCGGGGCGTGGTCTTGTGGCCCTCGATGAGATTGGAGTAGTAGCAGTTCATCTCCCGGACGAGGTCGGCCACGCGCTTGAGGACGTGGGGCGAGTGAACCTGCCCGGTGAGGCGGCCGGAGGCTTTCAGGACTTCACAGGTCAGCTCGGACAGGCGTGCGCTCCGCTCCTTGGGCAGGAGAGGTTCCATGGCCGACGGGTGCCGATACGCTTCCATTTTCTGTAAAACTGAAAATGTTTCTGAAAAACTTAATGCAGAACTAACCCACTGATAAAAGGCTTGTTGTAGATTTACAACATCACATTTTTGGCATCAGACTGAAAATCATTCCGAAGGTCTGGTTTGAGCCTGCTTAAGCCGCCAGCACCTCGTTGAGTTCATCCAACAGCTTGGGCAGTTGCTCGCCGAAGAGTTGATGCGCTTTGCCCAGGCCGCCGCGCTGGTTGAACGGTGACAGTTCCAAATCCTCCGGCTCGATGCTGATGGCCGTGGCGATGTGGTCGCGGATCAAATGCAGCCATGAAAGCTGCTCCGGTGAAAAGGCCGGAGCAGGCGGTTGAGAGTTGATGGTTGAAAGTTGAGAGGCAGCTTTCGCCTTGTCCATGAGCCATTCGTTGAACCGTTCGGTCACGGAGTCGGCGAAGGGCGCGAGCACGGGTTGTTGCTCCAGCGCGAAGCGCACGAGGGCGACGAGGTCGGCAAAGCGTCCGGCCTGCGAGCGGCCTTTGACCTTGCCGGGTTTGGCCGCAGCGAAGGCGTTCCAGAGATTGTCCTCGGTCCAGGCGGCGTGGTTGTCGCGCAGCTTCTTTTCCAGCTCCTTGAGCATCGGCTCGGTGAGGCGCTGTTTGAACGGGCGGCTGTAAAGGATTTGCAGCGCGGTGATCTCGGCCTGGTGCTGCTCGATGTAGTCGCGGAAGGATTTCAGCAGGCCGGCGGCGCGTTCCTTTGCCGCGGCGTCGAAGCCGTGCTCGATGACCGTATCAATGGTGACGGTGTCAATGGTCTGCTCGGCGTCCTGCTTGGCCTTGGCGAGGGCGTCGCGCAGGGCGGGCAGGTCGAACGGGGCACAGGCGGCGTCCGCGAGTTCCTTCTTTGCGATTTCAAATTTCTCCGGTGCCACTTCGGCAGGTGATGAGCCGGGCTTCCCGGTGGCCTTTTCCGCGATGGCGTCGGGATCAATGGCGCGGAGCAGCGTGCCGGAAAGTTCGGACAACGATTTGCCGCCGGAGAGTGCGGCGAGCTTCTTCGCTTCGTCGCGGGAGATTTCGCGGTCGAGCCGGGCAAGGCGTCCGGCCAGCGTGGTGAGGGTGTCTTCATCGCGTTTGCCGAGGGCCACGCCAAGCAGCAATTTGTCAAAGCCGACGGTGCGCTGGCGTTCGAGCGGGCGGGAGTCGGTCTTGTCGCTCTCGCACACGCCCACGGCATCCACGATGACGAAGTGGGTTTTGGCGCGGGCGTCCGCGCCGCTCACAGCCTGCAAATCGGTGGGCGTGAGAACGCGCGTTCCTCTGCCCTTCATCTGCTCAAAGTAGGTGCGGCTGCGGGTGTCGCGCAGGAACAGGAGGCATTCGAGCGGCTTGATGTCCGTGCCGGTGGCGATCATGTCCACGGTGACGGCGATGCGGAGCTGGGGCGAGGTGCGGAACTCCTGGATGAGCGTCTCGGATTTTTCGTAACGCTTGGTCTCGGGGTTGTATGTCTTGTAGGTGATCTTCTTGGCGAAGTCGTTGCCCTTGCCGAACACCTCGCGGACGAGATGCACGGTGTCCTCGGCGTGGGAGTCGTCCTTGCAGAAGATGAGCGTCTTGGGGACAAGCGTGCGGCCGGGGAAAAGCTCGGTGAACAGTGCGTCCTTGAAGGCCTGGAGCACGGTGCGGATCTGGGACTTCACCACGACGGAGCGGTCGAGGTCTTTGGCGGCGTAGGTGAGGTCTTCGTCGAGGCGTTCCCAGCGGACGGCGCGGGTCTCCTTGCTGCGCTTGTCCACGTAAAAGCCTTTTTCCACCTTGCCGCCCTGCTCGGTGACCTGCGTCTTGATGCGATAGACTTCGTAGCCGACATTCACGCCATCGGCGACGGCGCGCTCGTGGTTGTATTCCATCACGAGGTTCTGGTTGAAGAACCCGATGGTCTGCTTCGACGGCGTGGCGGTGAGGCCGATGAGGAAGGCGTCGAAGTATTCGAGCACCTGCCGCCAGAGGCCGTAGATGGAGCGGTGGCATTCGTCCGTGACGATGAAGTCGAAGGCTTCGATGGGGACGGCGGCGTTGTAAGCGACGTCTTTCGGACGGTCATCCGCCGTGGCGATTTCGTAACCGGACTTTTCTTCGAGGTCTTCATCAAGCTCCTCGCCGCGCAGCATCGAGTAAAGGCGCTGGATGGTGCAGATGGTGACACGCGCGACGGAATCGAGGTTGTTCGAGGTGAGATGCTGGACGTTGTAAACCTCTGTGAACTTGCGGCCGGTGTCGGGCGCGACGAATTGCTGGAACTCGGCCATGGCCTGCCGACCGAGATTGGCGCGGTCCACGAGGAACAGGACGCGTTTCGCGCCGGCGTGCTTGATGAGCCGGTAGGTGAAGCTGCACGCGGTGTAGGTCTTCCCCGCGCCGGTGGCCATCTGGATGAGCGCGCGCGGATGGGCTGCGGCGAAGGATTCTTCGAGATTCGTGATGCCCTCAACCTGGCAGGCCCTGAGGTTCTGTGCCGGGAGCGGGTGGGCCGTGGGCATGGCCGCGAGACGAGCGCGCAAGGTGTCCGGCAGGGCGAGCAGTGCCGCGAGCGTTTCCGGGCGATGGAACGAGAAGACGCGGCGGGAGCGCGGGTCGGGATCGCGTTCGTCGCGGAAGAAGGTTTCAACGCCGGTGGATTCGTAGAGGAACGGGAGCGAGCCGGGAGCGGCGGCTTGGATAAAGCCAGGCAGGTTCTCCGCGTAGTGGCCGGACTGTTCGGCGACACCCGAGAGGAGTGTGCCCTGCTTCTTGGCCTCGGCGACGCCAACAGCTTTGCGGTCCACGAGCAGGAGGTAATCGCAGGTGCCGGATTTGAGCGGTGCTTCGCGCAGGGCGATGCCACGACCGGCGGAGGGATTGAACTTCCGGTAATCCTGAACAAGCCAACCCGCTGCGACGAGTTGCGCGTCGATCTGCTCGCGGGCTTTTTCTTCCTGGTTCATTGAACGCCCTGTTCCCTCACAGGTGGCGAATGAAGGAATCGTAGAGCACGATCAAAGAGAGGCAATGCAAAAGCCTGAACTAATCGGGCTGGGGCAGCAACCGCAGAGGATGCCTACGTAACCAATGAGCGAGCAAACGACAGGAAACTCGCCACCAGCATGCGTGGAAATGCCTTGGCGATGCTGACGGCCCTGATCAGGAGCAGCCAACGGGAGAGCCACAGATTTCCCTCCACATAACGGGACAATTCTTCGAACCTGCCCAGCCGATAGAGGGCGGCGATGGCCAAGACATCCGCCTGTGCTTCGCAGCCGAGGGTCCTATGAATGTCCATCCGGTGAGCGCGGACGAAGAGCTTGTAAACCTTGAGGTCCAAGGGGAGGCCCCAAAAGAAGCATGACAGCTTTCGTGCCCTCTTGTCGGGATGAAGCACATAGTGCCCCAGTTCATGGGCGATGGTGAACTCCTCCTCGATAGGTTCCAAGCCTCGGCGGATAGCGATGAACCGAGGCTCGGGCGAGCGATCAAGAAAGCCCTGAACCTTTAACTCAGGGTCATCAATGTATTCGATCGCCAGCCCGAAATAGGCGGCCAAGTCGTAAACGGTATGGTGACACGCGGCACTCATTCGTATTTCTTGGCGAGGCGCCGGGCATACTGCACTACCCGCTCGTATTCCGAAGCGGAGAGGGGGGCAAGCGAGCGCATCAACACGCGTTCAGGGTCCTTGTTGGTGACCTCTGCCACCACAGAGTCATGCCGGCCAGCGGCATCGAAAAGGATGCCCCGGGGCTGCATGTCCAGCACTTCCTCCAGCCTGGCAATGGTCGCGTCAGCGGGCACCCCCCGCTCGCCTTTGAGCAAACGGGAGAGGTAGGCGGCAGAGACTCCGGCTTGGCGGGCCACTTCGCGCAGGGACACGCCCCGACTGTGCACCGCCCTGCGCAGCAGGCGCAAGAAACGGTCCGGGGCCGAGGTTGGCTGTTGTGCTGCCATCGGGGTGACAATAAACCGGCGTTTACTCGCAGGCAACACAAAATGCAGAATCGAGCAGAATGCCGTTGCCTTAGAGGCGACAGCGGCGCACGGTGAGCGCAGGAAATCGGACATGCTTGCAAACCTCGTCAAACAACATCGCGAACGCCGGGACGTGTCGAAGGCGCATCTGGCCCGCCAGATCGGCGTCTCGCGGGCGTATGTCACGCGGCTGGAAGGCGGGCAGCTACAACCCAGCGGAGAGATGATGTTCCGCATCGCGGGCTACTTCAAATGCCCCATCGAGGCCGTCTTCCACATTGTGGAGCTGACCGAAAATCTGCCAGCGCGCCCGTCCAGCTCGTTGGCAGCAGACAAGGGACTGATCGTTGTAAAGCTCAACGGCGACGGACGTGGCGTCTCCGGTCGCGTGGTATGCCAAAAGGAAATATGAAACAGCAAATCGCAGTCGAGCAGTTCTTGGCGGGCCGTCGGGTGGTCCTCGTCAAGTTTGTGGCCCATCGCCACAAGGAAGTGCAGAACAAGGCAAAGAAGGTCGTCGGCATCCTGAACCTTTACGAAGTTCAATGCGCCGACGGGAAGGCACCCACAGTGCAGACGTGGTGCCCGCGCAGCATCCAGACGGTCGAACAAGCCGCCAAGGATTGCCCCTGCCCGTTCACGGATGGGCAACGGCTGGTGGTCGAGTTCGACCTGATGGAACCGAACGGGTTTGACGCCAAGAACGGCGTCATGATCCGGGCGGTGTCCGCCGTGGCCTTGGAGCAGTCGTAACGTGGCCACCCAGGACGGCCCCGTGGAGCGGTTGGGCGGCGGATGCGCGCGGAGCGCGCGCCGCCGGCCAACCATCCTTGTCCGAGAGGTGTGTCCATGAACGGAGCAAAGCAGGTCGAAAATGAACAACGCCCGGAACATCGAACCAGAATTAAGGCTCAAGGCCGCGCAGTTGCACGTCGAGCTGGGCGACTGGGTGCATTCGCTGGCTCCGTGGCAGGTCATCTCGCACCTGACGTTCTCGTGGGAAGCGTCGGTGTGGTCGGCGCAACGGTGCTACGAGAAGTTCATGAAACGGGAAATGTGGGGCGTGTCGTATTTCTACGCGCTGGAACAAAATCCTGGACGGGATGGGTTTCATGTCCATGCGCTGTGGTGCGACTGCAAGAACAAGTCGAGGCGGGAACTGTGGCGGACGTGGTTTGAGCGTTACGGGCGCAACCGGATCGAGCCGGTGAACAGCCGGGATGACGTGGCGGACTACTGCTCGAAGTATGTGACCAAGGAAGGCTCGTGGTGGGATGTGAAACTGTTGAGCCACCGCCACCCGCAGCACGCCACCTTCAAGCTCAAGCACGAGTAACATGCGCGACGACCAACACCGCTTTCTGACGCTGCGACAGTTACCCGCCAGGGTGACGGCAGAACAGGTCGGCTGGCTCGTCAACTGCCAGATGCACGACGTGCCGGTGCTGGTCGCCGCCAAGTTGCTCAAGCCGCTGGGCAATCCTCCTCAGAACGGCATCAAGTTCTTCGCAACGAGGGAAATCCTGGAGCTGGCCAAGGACGAGAAGTGGTTGCACAAGGCCACGGTCGTCATCTACCAGCACTGGCACCATCAAAACCAGCGCAAGCAGGCGGCGCGGCGTGACGAGCCGGCGGCGGTGTCAGCCTAGGTCGTGGCGGAGGCAGCGCGGGCTTCGTATTCCTCCAGCGACGGCAGCTTCACCAGCGCGCGACGAGCGTAGGCGCGATGCACCGCCTTGCTGTTGTGACCCAAAGCTTCCTGCGCGAACCGTTCGGGATACCCCGCCGACTTCGCCCTCTCCGCCCACGCGTAGCGGTAGCTGTGCAAGGAAACCCCAGTGATCCCAAGCTGCTTGCACCGTTGGTAAAACTCCGTCGATCGGTCATTGGTGCGCACGCCGGCCAGATAGGGAAAGAGCAATCCTTCACCGGGCAAATCGGCCAGCAGGCGCATGGATTCCGGCCCCATATGCTGCAAGGTCACGGAGCCCGTCTTGCGGCGGAAGAAACTCACAGTGCGGTTCTCCCAGTCGATGTCCTCGGCCCGGAGCCGGGCCAGATCACCCTGGCTGCCTCCGAGGTGCCAGCACACGTCATAGAAGGCCCGGCGCTCGGGGTTGCGTTCAGCGGTCAGGATGCGCTGATGTTCCTCCAACGTGATCGCCCGCTTCTCCCTGAAGCGCACCGGCGGCCATTGACGGCGCGGAATGATCGAACACGGCAGCCAGTTCATGTCCAGGGCGAAGTTGTGCAGGCGGCGCAGGAAAACGTTGGTCGACACTTTGCAGCCCTCCAGCACGCGCAAGAGGTGCTCCGCCTGCGTTTCAATCAGGAGCAACCGGCGCAGCGGATCGAAGGCCTTGGAATTGGCGGCCACCCGCCAGCGGTCGCGGTTGGCTCCGGTCTTCAACCGGATCATTTCGTCCATGACGTGCTGCCATGTGCGCGCGGTGGCCAGCGCGTCGGTGCCCATCCAGTAGGCGCGGGCAATCTGGCGGTTGAGATGCGGCTGGCGGGTGGCTTCGTTCCTGGCGTGAAGAAGCGTCTGCGCCTCCGCACGGTCCTTGGTGCGGAGGCTGGTCTGTTTGCCGGTGCGGGTGTCTTCGCAATAGAAGACCCCCGCGCGCCGGAAGAGGATGAACTGCTGATTCATGATCGTTTCTGGTCATGAATCGTGGAGCATCGGATTCCCCTCGCGTTAACCCGTAGTGGCCCAGTGGTGAGTGAGTTCTGTGCCAGTTGTGACCAGTCCCGGAGACCGGCGCACGTTTACTGACAGTTTCACTGACACTGGGACGGTCAACTGACGCAACTCCCTGCTGCGCAAGCAGCAAAAACTGGAGGCGGAGGTCGGAATCGAACCGACGAATGGGGCTTTTGCAGAGCCCTGCCTTACCACTTGGCTACTCCGCCGCACATCGCGAGGCGGACACTAGGGAAGTCTCCGGTCACCGTGCAAGCTTTGTTCACCCCGCCGGACGATTCAGTGTTGATCTGTGAAAGTTCCTCCAAACCCTCATGAAGTGTCCGTCCCGTCCGCATATCTGCCAGACCCGGACGGCCGACACTCGCGGGCACTCCGTGCGGGCCGTTCTCCACTCAAGTCTGTGACCACAGACCGCTTCCACAAGGCTGGCAGTCTGCAGCATCCTTGGGTAAGACTCGCGTGTGCCCGCGACTGCTGATCCTGGCCACGCCGATGGCTCCGAGCTGGAGCTGTCCGTTGTGATGCCGTGCTTGAACGAGGCGGAGACATTGCCGAAGTGCATCGAGAAGGCGTTGCGTTTTATCCGTGACCACGGGGTTTCCGGCGAGGTGGTCGTTGCGGACAACGGCAGCTCGGATGATTCGGCACAACTTGCGGAGAATCTGGGTGCGCGTGTCGTGACGGTGACGGAACGGGGTTACGGCAATGCGCTGCGGGCCGGCATCGCGGCGGCGCGTGGACGTTTCGTGGTCATGGGCGACGCGGACAACAGCTATGACTTCGCAGCCTTGGAAGCTTTTCTGAAGGAGCTGCGCGCGGGTGCCGATCTGGTGCAGGGCTGCCGGCTTCCGGCCGGCGGAGGTGTCATAGCGGCCGGGGCGATGCCCCCGACGCATCGCTGGCTGGGCAACCCGCTTTTCTCAATGCTGGCGCGGTGGATGTTCCAGGTGCCGGTGAACGACATCTACTGCGGGCTGCGCGGTTTTCGTCGCGACCTGATCCAACGACTGGACCTGCGTTGCGAGGGGATGGAGTTCGCGACCGAGATGCTCATCAAGGCGAGCAAGCGCGGCGCGCGCATCGCGGAGGTGCCCATCACGCTGCACCGGGACGGACGCACGGCGCACCCGCCGCATCTGCGGACGTTCCGGGATGGCTGGCGCACGCTGCGCTTCTTCCTCATTTGCAGTCCGCGATGGCTGTTTGTGTATCCGGGATTCCTGCTGCTGATGCTGGGCGCGCTGGGCTTTGGCGTGGCCATGCCGGGCCTGACGTTGTTTGGCGCGACGTTTGACGCGCACACGCTGTTGTTTGCGAGCCTGGCGCTGATGGTGGGTTACCAGTCGGTGCTCTTCGGCTGGCTCGCACGCATACTGGCGGCCCGTGAAGGTTTTCTGCCGGAGACGAAATTGCTGAGATGGCTGCGGAGTTCGCTCACGCTGGAGCGGGGCCTGTTGCTGGGCTGTGTCGGGTTGTTCGTGGGCGTTGCGTTGCTGCTCGCGGCGGTGGCGCAATGGCGGGCGGCGGGCTTCGGGCGGCTGGATTACGCTCACACGATGCGCTGGGTCATTCCCGGCGTGACGCTCACGGCGCTGGGTTTTCAAACCGTGCTGGCGAGCTTCTTCGTCGCCGTGCTGGGTTCGTATCGCCGATGATGAACTTTCCCATGCCCGCCAGTTATCATGCTGGAGGTTGCCAAGCATGAGCCTGTCCCAGAGTTCTGGTTTGAACCCGCTGCAACAGGCGCATGCCGGGCTGGTCCACTCGCGGCGGGTGCGGGTCCTGGCCGGGCACATCGCACCCTGGCTGCCGCCCGGTGCCCGGGTGCTGGATGTGGGTTGCGGCGATGGCGCGCTGGCGGAGGCCATCGTGCAGATGCGTCCTGACGTGCAAATTTCCGGTGTGGATGTGCTGGTGCGGCCGACGGCGCGCATTGCCGTGACGGCGTTCGACGGCACCAAGATTCCCGATGCTGACAGCTCCTTCGATACGGCTTTGCTGGTGGATGTGCTGCATCACACGGAGATGCCCGAGGTGCTGCTTCGGGAGGTTCGCCGCGTGGCGCGGAGGGTGGTGGTGAAGGATCACACGCTCACCGGCTGGCTGGCCGGGCCCACGCTGCGGGTGATGGACTGGGTGGGAAATGCAACGCACGGAGTCGCGCTCCCCTACAACTATCGGACCGAGTCGCACTGGCGGGAGACATTTGCGTCGCTGAGCTTGCGGATCGAGGAATGGCGGAGCGACCTGCGGCTGTATCCCTGGCCGGCTGACTGGCTTTTTGGCCGACAGCTGCATTTCCTGACGCGCCTGACTCCGGAGGCGCCGCAGTGAGCACGACGGACAACTCCACGGATGCGTGGGAGGCGGCGTATCTCCGCTTTGAAACGCCCGAGCAGGAGATCGCCAAGTTCACGCAGCGGCTGGTGCGGTTGGGCGCACGCCAGTGGCCGCGCGACGCAGAGGTGGCGGAATTGTTCTGCGGCCGCGGAAACGGCTTGCGGGCGCTGGCCGGGCTGGGCTTTCAACGGCTCGAAGGTGTGGACCTTTCGCCGCGTCTGCTGGCCCTGTGTCCACACGGGTATCGTTGTCATCATGCCGACTGTCGCGGCCTGCCGTTTGCATCAGCGAGCAAGGATTTTCTGATTGTGCAAGGCGGACTGCACCACCTCGCGCGGCTGCCGGACGATCTGGAGCAGGTGCTGGTGGAAGCGGTCCGCGTGCTGCGTCCGCAGGGCAGGCTGGTGGTGGTCGAGCCGTGGCTCACCCCTTTTCTTTCCCTGGTCCATGCCGGATGCCGCCAGGCGTGGCTGCGGAGGATTTCGCGCAAGGTGGATGCGCTGGCCGAAATGATCGAAGGCGAGCGAAGCACCTACGAGCAATGGCTGCGGCAGCCGGATCTGGTCCTGCGGTCACTGGAAGCGAACTTCGTGACGGAGCGGAAATTCATCGGCTGGGGAAAGCTGATGTGGGTTGGAGGCAGATGTTGAACCACTGACCGGCACGCATGAACACTGATCAGAGACGAAGGCAGTTGAGTTGTGTGTTTGCCGCACAAGCGATGCTGCTGCTCGTGGCGGCGTGGCGGAATCTTCACCAGCTCAATCCCGACGCCATCGCCTACCTGCGCATCGCAGGCTATTACGCGGGCGGGCAGCAGGAACTGGCGGTGACGGGTTATTGGGGACCGCTCTTGAGCTGGCTGGCGGTGCCGCTGCTGAAGACGGGCGTGGCTCCGCTGATCGCGGCGCGAGTCGTGATGGCGGTTTCGGGAGTGGTGTTTCTCGTCGGCGCAGTGACGGTGTTCCGGACATTCCGGCTGCCGCCGGTGGCGATGCTGGTGGGCGCGTGGATCGCGGCGGCCTGGTCGGTCTTCTGGTCGGTGCGGAACATCACGCCGGATTTGCTGATGGCGGGATTGGTGGCGCTGGCGGTGAGCGCGACGATGAATCTGTTCCTGAGTCATACCCGCCGAGGCGGGGAGGCGGAAATCTCTGACGGCGGGAAACTGACCCCGGCGGCCACGGCAGGCGCGTGGTGGGGTCTTGCGTATCTGGCGAAGGCCGTGGCACTGCCGCTGGCAGGTTTGACGTGTGCGGGACTGGCGGTGGCTGCCTTGAGCGGGCGCATGGAACTGCGGCGGGAACTGGCGCTGCGGCTGGCCTTGGTCTGGCTTGGCACTGCGTTGGTGGCTGGACCATGGATTGCGGTGCTGTCGCTGCACTACGGAAAGTTCACGTTCTCGACGACGGGACCGATCGCACACGCGCTGGCGGGACCGGGCGAGTCGGCGGGGCGGCATCCGGCGATGGCCACGTTGCACCAGCCCGATGCAGGGCGGGTGACGCAGTGGGAAGAGCCGACGCGGATGGCGTATCAATACTGGTCGCCCTTGGTGAGCGGAGAAAATTTTCAGCAGCAGCTCATGGTCGCGGTTGCGAACTGCGGTGAAATCATTGCCTGGCTCCTGCCTTGGATGAACTGGGTGGACGGCACGGGCATCCATCCCTGGCGACGGTGGCTGGGGACATTCGACTGGCTTGGGTTCAGCGCCATCGCGGTGCTGCTGGCGGGATGGTGCGGGATGAAGAACTGGCAACGGCTGCGCGGACGGCGATGGTGCTGGGCGCTCGTGCCGGTGGTTTTGCTGGGCGGATTGTATCTGCCGTTCTTCGTGATGGCGGAGGACAACCGGTATTTCTATCCGGCGCTGCCATTTCTTTGGGTGCTGGCGGCCGGAGGTTGGGGTTGGATGTCGCGGCGTCTTTGTCGCGCATCGGCAGCCGGCGTGCGGTCGCCGGGTTTCCGGGTGGTGAACCTTTCGTTTGCGGTGCCGCCGTTGATCTGGCTGGCGGCGGCGCTATCGGGAATACCAAACCAGGCCAGCCGCTCGGCGCACGAGCTGGCCGCCCAGTTGAAGGTCGCCAGCCCGGTCGGTCCCATCTCCGGAAGCGGTCTGCTGCCCGGCGGACGCACGGGGCTTTACACTGCCTTCCTGCTGGTCGAACGCTGGCTCGGGGACGATCCGCAGGCGGGGCCGGCGGAGTTTGCGGCGGCGGGCGCGCGGGTGGTGGTGACGCGCCGCGGCACCGATCAGGCGGCGGCGCTGGCGAAGGATCGGCGCTGGCGGTTGATGGCACCGGAAAACGTCAGCACCTCGCTTCAGGTTTTCATCCGGGATAATCCCTAGCGTCGGCCGGGAGAATTTGGCTGGAATTTATCGGGCCAGTTCTGTTCCCTACCGCTGCCGCTGGTCGAGGAATGCAATCCACTTCGCACGCGGCGTTTGACGGTTCAGCGAGCACGACATGAACTACTGGCTGGAAACGGACGGTGGCGAACAGTTCCCCCTGCAGGGAACCTGCACCATCGGCCGTCTGCCGGAGAACACGCTGGCCATCAACGATGCCGAGGTTTCCCGTCGTCACGCCATCATCCACGCCCAGGGCGACGGCGGGTATTACCTCGTGGATCTGGGCAGCCGCAACGGCACGATCATGAACGGCCAGCGGATGCGGATGCCGGCGCAACTCAAGGACAACGACCGCATCCAGATTTCCAACACGGTGCTGGTTTTCCGCGCCAGCGAACCGGAGAACTCCGAGGGCGAGGAGGCGATGGTGACCATCGCCGCGCATCAGGCGGCGAAGTCGGGCATGTGCTGGCTGCTGGTGGCGGACATCGTGCAGTTCACCAAGATGAGCCAGACGGTCAGCTCCGATGAACTCGCACAGAGGGTCGGCAAGTGGGTGCTGGCCTGCAAGCAGACCATTGAGAGGACGCAGGGGCACATCAACAAGTATCTCGGCGACGGCTACCTCGCCTATTGGCCGATGGACGAGACGGAGCCGGAAGCCATCGCGAACACCATCAACGGGCTGCGTGCGCTTCAGGCCACGACGCCCATGCAGTTCCGCGTCGTGCTCCACTACGGGCTGGTGCGCGTGGACAGCTCGCTTTCGCAGGGTGAGGACAACCTGCTGGGGCCGGAGGTGAACTTTGTGTTCCGCATGGAGAAGGTCTGCGGCGCGCTGAAACAGTTCTGTCTCCTGAGCGAGCCGGCCGCGGCGCAGCTCCGGCCGCACTTCGAGCTGACGCCGCAGGGAACGCACACGCTTGGCGGCTTCCAGGGCCAGCACGAGATGTATTCGTGCTAGTTGCGGAACGGCTCACTGGTTGCGCGCGTCCCAGTCTTTCCAGAAATCCACCGGGGTCGTGACGCGGTCCCAGTTGTCGAGCGGCACGTTGTAGCCGATGCGCTTGAGCTTCGGCAGCTGGCGCAGCGCCACGACCGAGGGCGACGGGAAAGGAAGGGAGAGACGTTCCAGGTCCTGACACTCCCACAACGGGTTCAGGTCCGGCTGGGTCGGCAGGCCGTCGAGGCGCAAAACTTTCAACGGCATGCCCGCGAGCGGAGCGACACTGGCGATTTCCGTCTTGGACAGGTTGAGATACTGGAGCGGGGCGCCCCGCAGGGCCTTGAGATTGACGACCTTGGTGCCGGAGAGATCGAGTTCGATGTTGAGGGGCGCGCCCTGGAGCGGGGTGATGTCGGCGATGGCGGTGTCGGCAAGCTTGAGGATGTCGAGCGGCATTCCGGCCAGCGGGGCGATGCTGGTGATGGCGCTTTCCCGGAGATCGAGATAGCGCAGCGATGTCATCTTCTCCAACGGGGCGACATCCTCGACCGGAGTTTTGTAACAGCTCAGGTGCTGGAGGCGCATGCCTTTCAGAGATGTGATGTTCCGCACCAGCGTCCGGTCCATGAGGTTGGTGACGAGCGGCGCGCCGGCCAGGGCGCTGATGTCGCTGACCTTGGTGTCGGTGAAGCTGAGGAATTGCAGCGGCGCGCCCTTGAGCGGAGCGAGGGTGTTGACCACGCGGCTGCCTTCAAGGTTGAGCCACTTGAGCGGCTTCCCGGCCAGCGGGGCGATGTTGCGCACCTGGCTGGCCCCGAGATCAAGAACCTCAAGGGTTTTGCAGTTTTCGAGCGGCTTGAGGTCGGTAAGACGTGTGCCGCGAAGGTCGAGGCGCTTGAGCGGAAGGTCGGCGAGCGGGCCGAGGTCGAGGAGGCTTGTGCAGTTCTGGAGATTCAGCTCGGTCAGGGTCTTGGCCTCAGCGATCGAGCCGAGGTCAGTGACTCCGAGACCGGCGAGATCCAGCCGGGTCAGCGGCATGCCCTTGAGTTCGGAAAGATCGGAAATGTCGGTGCAGCCGGCCAGGTTGAGCGTGGACAACGGGATGCCGGTGAGCGCCTTGAGACTGGAGATCTTCTGGCCGGAGAGGTTGAGATGATATTCGCCGGAAGCCTCGCGTTCCAGCAGCTCCGGCTTGATGCCGCCCTCGGAAAGGTTCCTGCGGAACGTGGTGAAGATGCTGGTGTCGCCGGCGGCGAAGCGGGCGAACATGAGCCCGGCCTCCTCCAGCCGGCCCTGCTCGCGCATGAGTTCATAGATCTGCCGGTAGCTTTCGGATTTGATCTGCTTGGGGTCGGGATTGTCGCGCAGCACACCGGCGAGGACCACGGAACTCTTGCCCGCCCTGGCGAGGCGGGGGTCAATCTCGCGCGCCTTTTCGTAAGCGGACCGCGCATCCCGGTAGTTTTGAAGGGAGGTGAGGATGTTTCCCCTGATGTTGTAAAAGTTCGCGTTGGAACCATCGAGCTTGATGGCCTGCTCAACGTTGACGAGCGCGTTTGTGAACTGAAGCTTGCGCAGTTCGCCGTCGGCGACGATCGCGAAGGACGGTGCCGTCAGCCGCAGCTCCTCGACCTTTTGCTTCGCCTGCTCCAGCGCCCTTTGAGCCTCCTGCTTGCTCAACGTCACCTTTCCCAGAAAACCCAGGGCGACGAGAACGAGAAGGACGACCGCCCCGACCGCCATGAAGACTTCCTTCTTGTTGCGCTGCAGCAACAGCCTCATCAGCGTGAAGATGTTCGCCTCCTGCGCCCGGGTGGCGTAGCCGCCCTGGTAGGCCGCGATGTCCGCCTGCAGTTCCTCGACGCTCTGGTAACGCTCCTCGCGCTCGCGCGCCATGCACTTCATCGCCACGGCGGACAGCGCGTCGGGAATGGTCCCGTTTGGACAATGGGGCGCGACCTTGCCGGAGGGGTTTTCCACCGGTCTGTCGTTGAACTGCGTCGGCGGCGGAATATCACCCGTGGTCACACGCGTGAGTATCTCTTCCAAGTTCGCCCCCGTGACCGGCGGCTGCATCGTGAGCATGCAATAGAGGATGCCGCCCAGCGCGTAGATGTCCGACCGCTTGTCAATGTCTCCAACGCGTCCCTCGGCTTGTTCGGGAGCCATGTAGTTGGGAGTGCCCTTGACCTGCCCGACCATCGTCCCCATGGCGTCGGCACCTTCGCCGGGCAGCGGGCCGCTGAATTCTCCGCCCTGCTCCTCCGCGTCCGTCTGCCCCGGCTCCGCCAGCACCTTCGCCAGCCCCCAGTCCAGCACGAGCACCTCGCCGAACTCGCCGACCATCACGTTGTCCGGCTTCAGATCGCGATGCACCACGCAGCGCGAGTGCGCGTAGGCGATGCCGTCGCAAACTTTCTGGTAAATCGTCAGGAGCCGGGAGAGTGGAAACCGCTGGATCGTGTCCGCATTGCCGCCCCGGATGTCCCGCAGGATGTCCCGCAGGGTGCGGCCCTCGATCAACTTCATCGTGTAGTAGATCGTGCCGTCGGCCGCCACGCCGATGTCGTGGAGCGGGACGATGTTGGGGTGTTCGAGCTGGCCGGTGATCTGCGCCTCGGCCACGAAGCTGAAGACGGTCTGCTCGCTGGCCTCCGCGCTGTTGAGCATCACCTTGAGCGCCACGGTGCGGGCCAGATTGTTGTCCTGCGCCTTGAGCACCGCACCCATGCCGCCGGTGGCGACGACACTGTCGAGACTGTAAAAGCCGGAGCCGGGATGGGTCTGCGGGGCGAAGGCGTCGCGGTCCTGGCTGCCTCGGGCCGAGAGAAAGTGGCCGATGGTGATGTTGCCCCGCCCCGCCTCCATGTCGAGCGTGCGCTTGAGCTGTCCGAGCAACTGCTCGGCGGCCTTGCGCTGCGGGCTGACATTGGCCTGCTCTTTGACCTTGAATTTGATCATCGCTGGCGAGACTGGATCATGTGCTTGGCACTTTAGCTACCAGAGTATCGTAAAACGCGCCAGCATTGTGTTCAGCCACGACGGGGCGCGAGGCGGACGCAAACCCCGTCACCTGTTCGTAACCCAGCCGTCACCGGCTTGTCGTTGTTTCGTTTCCGAGCGCGTGTTACCCAATCAGGCATCGTATGGCAAAAATCCTCGTGGTGGATGACGAGCCGGATGCGGTTGAACTCGTGGAGTTCAACCTGAAGAAGGCCGGCTTCGAGGTGCTCATGGCGGCGGACGGGGCCGAGGCCTTGAAAAAGGCGCGCGCGGCGTTGCCGGACCTGATCGTGCTCGACGTGATGCTGCCCGAGGTGGACGGGCTGGAGGTGTGCAAGCTCCTCCGGCGCGACGCGGCCACGGCCGGCATCCCCGTCATCATGCTCACGGCCAAGGCGGCGGAGATTGACCGCGTGCTGGGTTTGGAGCTCGGGGCGGACGACTACGTGACCAAGCCCTTCAGCCCGCGCGAACTGGTGCTGCGCATCAAGGGCCTCCTGCGCCGCCGGGAACAGCCCGAGGCGAAGGCCGAACGAATGCAGTTCAGCGAACTCGTCGTGAACGTCCCGGCGCACAACGTAACGGTGAACGGGAAGCGGGTGGAGCTGACCGCCACGGAGTTCAAGCTGCTCACCCTGCTGGCCCAGCGGCGCGGGCGCGTGCAGTCGCGCGAACAGCTGCTGAAGGACGTCTGGGAATACGACAACGTCATCGACACCCGCACG
>JBAYGL010000016.1:0-24836 GCA_041666725.1 Limisphaerales bacterium | reverse complement strand
TGCCCGGGCCCGGGTTCTGCACGGACGCGACGCCTGGGCGCCGATGGCGCTGGTGGACGGCAGGCTGTTGCTGCGCGATTCGGAACAGATGATCTGCCTTGATGTCCGTAAAATGTAAAACGTCCAACCCACCGCCACGAATGACATGAACCCCAACCCGCCAGCACCGGTCCCGCCGAGCCGCTTCGAATTCCTGCAACAGGGGGCGGCGCGGCTTGCGGCGCTCGCACTCGGGGTGCTGGGCGGAATGACCCTGTTTGGCGGACGCCGTAAAAACACCGTCTGGCAGATCGACCCGATGAAGTGCGTGCAGTGCGAGCGCTGCGCCACCGAATGCGTCGTCACCCCCTCGGCCGTGAAGTGCGTGCAGTCGTATCCCATCTGCGGCTACTGCCAGCTCTGCTTCGGCTACTTCCAGCCAAACGCCCCGCAGCTCACGTCTGCGGCGGAGAACCAGATTTGCCCCACCGGCGCCATCGAACGCCTGTTCGTCGAGGAGCCTTACTGGGAATACAACATCACCGAGGACGCCTGCATCGGCTGCGCGAAATGCGTGAAGGCGTGCGAGATGTTCGGCAACGCGTCGTTCTACCTGCAGGTGCGCCACGACCGCTGCCTCAACTGCAACAACTGCTCGATCGCGATGAAGTGTCCGTCCGGCGCCTGGGAACGCGTGCCCGCCGACCAGGCCTACAAACTCAAGCACAAGCCCGCGCCGGCGAACGCCGTCGCCGAACTGAAGAAGGAGCGTCCGGCATGGCTCTCGTAGGGCAGGAACCGAACTGCGGGAGCGTCTCGGGCGCGCGCCTTGAAGGCCGCGCTTCCATTGTCGCGTTTGTCGTGCGCCTCGTCTTGTTTTTCATCGCGCTTCATCTCATCACACCCGTTGCGCAGGCCGGCGCTGACCAGGAAATGCGTTTTCCGGCGCCCGAGTTCAGGAGCGGCTACACCTTTCCCGACACCACCGTTCCGCCCGCCGTGTCGGAGACGCGGCAGTGGATCGATGTCGCCGTGCTCGCGGCCGCGCTGAGCCTTGCGGCGTGGCTTGCGGTGAAGCGCCACTCGCGTCGCGGGATTTTCTGGCTGATGATTTTCAGCCTGCTCTACTTCGGCTTTTACAAGCAGGGCTGCATCTGCCCCATCGGTTCGATCCAGAACGTTGCGCTCTCCGTCTTCAACTCGCACTACGCGCTGCCGGTCACGGTGCTGATCTTCTTCGGGCTGCCGCTGCTGTTCGCGCTCTTCTTCGGACGCGTCTTCTGCTCGTCGGTCTGCGCCCTTGGGGCGATTCAGGACCTCGTCGCCATCAAACCCGTTCAACTGCCGCGCAAGGTCACCATCGGCCTGAGCGTGATTCCCTACGCCTATCTCGGGATCGCTGTGCTGCTGGCGGCGACCAACACCGGATTCCTCATCTGCCGCTACGATCCGTTCATCGGGTTCTTCCGTCTCACCGGCAACGCGCCGTATCTCTATCTCGGCGCGGCTTTCCTGCTCGTGGGCGTCTTCATCGCGCGGCCCTACTGCCGGTTCTTCTGCCCCTATGGCGTGCTTCTCGGATGGATGTCGCGGCTCTCGCGCTGGCATCTCACCATCACGCCGACCAACTGCGTGAACTGCCGGTTGTGCGAGACATCCTGTCCGTTCGACTACATCCACAAGCCCAACCTGGGCCTGGCGCGTGAGGACCGGCAGGCCGGCGTGCGCCGGCTCGGGCATCTGGTCCTGATGCTGCCCGTGCTGATCGCCCTCTGCGGCTGGGTCGGGCACCGGCTCTCGGTGCCGCTCTCCCGCTACAACTCCACCGTCGCCGTCGCGGAACAGATTCTCTCCGAGAAGCGGAACCCCGGGACGGAGCCGACGCTGGAAACCAAAACGTTCCGGTCCAAGGGCGCGACCGAAGCCGATCTGATCCAGAATGCGCTCACGATCCGTTCGCAGATGAACCTCGGCGGCTGGCTCGTGGGCGGGTTCATCGGCCTCGTGTTTGGCCTGAAGCTCATCGGCTTCTCCACGGTGCGGATGCAGAAGGATTACGAGGTTGACCGGACCCACTGCTTCAGTTGCGCGCGCTGCTGCACCTATTGTCCGAACGATCCGGGCTACAAGGAAAACTTCGTCCTGACGGCACCGGGCGCCGCCACGGACGCAAAACCTGCAACCCTCGCACCGGAGCCCGCGGGCAAGGCCTGATGCGCGTCGTTGATTACAAGAAGAACACGCAGTCGCCCGCCTACCGCGCCCTGTGGGCGCTCGGTGTCGTCGCAGGCATCTTCTCGCTCGTCGTCTGTGCGTTGATGATCGCGAACTCGCTTCGCCTCAGGGCGGCCGACCCCGTTCACGCTCCGGCGCTCCAGAAGCTGGTTCAGGACATGAAGGGCAGCCCGCAGGACGAGGCGCTCAAGGAGCAGATTCGGGAGCTGGATTTGCTCGCCCGCCGCGCGTTCTTCACGAGCCAGCACTTCAACCAGGTCGCAATCTGGCTGCTCCTGGGCGGCGTCACGGTGACCGTGATCGCCTTCAAGACGATCAGCACGTATCACCGGAAGGTTCCGTATCCCGACTCGCAGGATCCCAAGGAAGACCTTGCCGCCAACGCCCTCTGGGCCCGGCAGTCGGTGACGACCGTGGGGCTCATCCTCGTCGGGATGGCGTTGAGCCTCGCGCTCCCGTGGAAGAGCCCGCTTGATCAGCCGCAGCGCGAGCTGGCCGGTGCACCAGGGCCGGCTGCGAAGAAACTCGCGCCGGTCGCGACAGGCGTCCCCGCCCCAGCAGCCCCACCGCTTGCGACTCGCGAAGTGCGACTGAAGCACTGGCCGTCATTCCGCGGTGCGGCCGCCGGTCATGTGTCTGCAAGCAACCTGCCGACACAGTGGGACGGCAAGTCCGGCGCGGGGATTCTCTGGAAGACTGCGATCCCGCTGCCGGGCTTCGGCTCGCCGATTGTCTGGGGGGACCGGATTTTCCTTTCAGGCGGCAACAAGCAGAAGCGCGCCGTCTATGCGATGGATGCCAGGAGCGGAAAGCTGCTGTGGGAGAAATCCGTTCCGACCAAGATGGCCCCGCCCGGCGAAATGCCCGATGTGACGGCCGACACCGGCTTCGCCGCGCCGACGATGGCGACCGACGGCGTGTGGGTCTTTGCGATCTTCGCCACCGGCGATCTGGCCGCGTTCGATTTCGATGGGAACCCGGTCTGGGCGCAGCACCTCGGCACGCCGGACATTCCCTATGGCTACGGCTCCTCGCTGGAAGTCTTCGGGGACATGCTGGTCGTGCAATTCGACCACAAGGGCGACGGCTTCGTCGCCGCGCTCGATGTTCGCACCGGAGCGACCCGTTGGAAGACCGCGCGGAAATTCGGCCCTTCATGGGCATCCCCCGCGCTCATTGAAACAGGTGGCCACACGGAGCTGGTTCTGGTGGCCGACGCGTTTGTCACCTCGTATGACCCGAAGACCGGGCTGGAGCTCTGGCGGCTCAAATGCCTCGGCAATGCCGAAGTCGTTCCGACGCCGGTGTTCGCGGACGGGCTGCTCTTCGTCGCGGCGGAGCACATCAAGTTCGCCGCCATCGATGTGAAGACGCGGAGCATTGTCTGGGAGAACAAGGAGGAGACTCCCGGCATCGGCACGCCTGCTGCGTCGGGCGGCTTTCTCTTCGCCGGCCTGGGCGAGAGCGGGATCGCCTGCTGGAGTGCAAAGACCGGCAGGAAACTCTGGCTGCATGAAACCGACGACGCCTTCTACTCGTCGCCGATTGTCGCGGGCAACCGGGTGTTCCTCATGGACCGCACGGGCAGGATGTTCATCTTTGAGGCGAACGGCGAGGGCTTCAAATTGATTGCCCAGCCCGTGCTGGGTGAGGAAGCGGTCACGACTCCGGCAATTTATGGTGAGAGTCTGATTTACCGGGGTGCCAAACATCTCTTCCGAATCGGCACATGAGCTCATGCGAACACCACACGTGCGGTTGCCAGTCCGGCGCGCCGGCGGTGGACGTGTCGGAAGTGGACGCGATGGTCGCCCGCATCGGTCGTGCGCCGGGTGACTTGATCCCCCTTCTGCAGGCGATGCAGACACGTTGGAACTGGCTCCCGCCCGCCGCGCTGGAGCGGCTTTGCGAGATCACGGACATCAAGCCCGCCGCCGTGACCGGGGTTTCGACGTTCTACCATCTCTTCCGCCACGAACCCGTCGGCCGCCACATCATCAAGACCTGCATTGGCACGGCCTGTCACGTCAGCGGTGCGCAGACGATCGACGAAACGCTGCGCACGCACCTGAAGGTCGCCCCCGGACAGAACACCGACGCCGAGGGCCTGTTCACCGTCGAAAAGGTGGCCTGCCTTGGCTGCTGCATGCTGGCGCCCGTGGTGCAGATCGACAACGTCATCTACGGCCATGTGCGGCCCTGGGACATTCCCGACCTGCTTCGTGATTTTCTTGCCACGCAGAACGCGAAGTCCGCCGACAATGGCGGCGAATCCCGCAATGGCGAAACAGTCGCGGGCGAAGTGAGAATCTGCCTGTGCTCCAGTTGCGTGGCCGGCGGCTCGGCGGTCGTGCATGCGGAATTGAAACGGCTCGTCCGCGAACTGGAGCTGCCCGCGCGCGTGAAGGACGTCGGCTGCACCGGCATCTCGTATCAAACGCCGCTCGTCGAAGTGGCGGTGCAGGGCGACCGCCGCCATCGCTACGGCCAGGTGAAGCCGGGCGACTGCCGCCAGCTCCTGCTCAATCATTTCCGGCCGGCGCATTGGACGAAGCGCATCGGCGCCCGGGTGTTTCACGCGCTCGAAACCTTTTTCACCGACGAGTCGTGGACGCCCCCGACCCGTTACTCCGCCGACGTCCGTCACAAGATGGACGACAGCTACACCGGGAGGCAGAAGCGGATCTGCACCGAGCACGCGGGGCTGATGGAGCCGTTGAGCCTTGAGGACTATCTCTCGCACGACGGGTTCAAGGCGCTGGAGACCTGCCTGAAGGAGCGCACGCCCGAGCAGATCATCACCGAGATGAAGGCGAGCGGTCTGCGGGGCAGGGGCGGAGCGGGCTTTCCAACCGGACAAAAGTGGGAGGCGACGCGTGCGGCGGCGGACCCGGTCAAATACATCATCTGCAACGGCGACGAAGGTGATCCCGGGGCGTTCATGGACCGGATGATTCTTGAGTCGTTTCCGTTCCGCGTGCTGGAAGGAATGGTCATCGCCTCAAGGGCCGTCGGTTCGCACGAGGGGATTCTCTACATCCGCGCCGAATACCCGCTGGCCACAAAGCGCATCCGCGCGGCCATCGACCTCTGCAAGGCGCGGGGCTATCTCGGCGACAACATCCTCGGCACGGGGCACAGCCTGAACCTGCACGTCGTCGAGGGTGCGGGCGCTTTCGTGTGCGGCGAGGAAACGGCCTTGATGTCGGCGATCGAAGGCGGGCGCGGCATGCCGCACTTTCGTCCGCCGTTTCCCGCGCAGTCCGGCCTGTGGCACAAGCCCACGCTGATCAACAACGTCGAGACCTTCGCCGCCGTGCCGTGGATTTTGCGCAACGGGGCCGCGGCCTTTTCCTCGCTCGGCTCGGAGAAGAGCCGGGGCTCGAAGACGTTTGCCCTCGCCGGGAAGGTCGCGCGCGGCGGCCTCATCGAGGTGCCGATGGGCACGACCATTCACGAGATTGTCCATGACATCGGCGGCGGCATTCCCAACGGCCGGCAGCTCAAGGCCGTGCTCATGGGCGGGCCGTCGGGCGGATGCGTGCCGGCGGCGCTTGCCCACACCCCGGTCGATTACGAGGCGCTCCGGGCCGTTGGCGCGATCATGGGCTCGGGTGGCATGGTGGTGCTTGATGACACGGACTGCATGGTCGACATCGCGCGCTACTTCATCTCCTTCTGCCAGGACGAAAGCTGCGGCAAATGCACGCACTGCCGCATCGGCACCATGCGCATGAAGGAGATTCTGGACCGCATTTGCGCCGGGAAGGGACGCAAGGGCGACATCGAAAAACTGGAGGCGCTCGCCACGCTCACCATCGAGGGCAGCCTGTGCGGGCTTGGCAAGACCGCGCCGAATCCCGTGCGTTCGAGCCTCAAATATTTCCGCAGCGAATACGAGGCGCATCTGCGCGGCGTCTGCCCCGCTAAGAAGTGCAAGGCGCTCGTCGAATACGACGTCACCAACGCGTGCTTCGGCTGCACGCGCTGCTCGCAATTCTGCCCTTCGCAGGCCATTCCGATGAACCCGTATCATCATCACGAGATCGAGGAGCCGACCTGCACGCGCTGCGACATCTGCCGGCAGGTCTGTCCGGTGAGCGCGATTGAAATCATCGACCTTGCCGCGAAACCAACTACGAGTGTGACAACGCAGTCCCCGCCAGTTCACCAAGCTGCCGCGTCAAAATCCTGACTCATGCAAGAAACAATCCAGTCGCGCGCTTTCCGAACGTCGCACTCAGCAATCCCAACGGGATTGTGTCCCTCAGCCCAGGGTTGCGAGGCACGAGCTACCCTGGGTCAGTTCGTCGGAGAGAGAGCAACCCTGAAGGGGTTGTGTCGGGCGACGATTGAAGGCGGGACGCAACCCCGTTGGGGTTGGAAAATATGTGATCGCGTTCCCAGGGTAGGCGCGGTGCGCCAATCCTGGGCTTTGTGCCGGAATCCCGTTGGGATTCTCCGTCTCCGATTTAAGCCAGAAATCCTTTTGCCCAATCTGTGAAACTGAAGATCGACAACCATGAGGTGGAGCTGGCCGGGCCGGTCTCGATCTGGAAGGCCGCGCGCGGGCTGGGCATCCACATCCCGACCCTTTGCTATGAGGAGGGCACGGAGCATTTCACCTCGTGCATGATCTGCATGGTGAAGGAGAAAAAGTCCGGCCGCATGCTGCCCGCCTGCTCCGCACCCGTGGCCGACGGGATGGAAATCGAGACAATCAACGACGAGATCCGCGCGTTCCGCAAATCCACGCTCGAACTCCTGTTGAGCGACCACGTCGGCGATTGCGAGGCGCCTTGCCAGCGGCTCTGTCCCATCCACATGGAGATCCCGCGCATGATCCGCGAGACCATGACGGACAAGATGGACGAGGCCATCCGCACCGTCCGGCGGGACATCGCCATTCCCTCTATCCTTGAGCGCTTCTGCAACGTGCCGTGCGAGCGCGGCTGCCGCCGCGGCAAGCACGACGAACCGCTGTCCATCAGAGAGCTTGTCCGGCATGTCGCGGACTGGGATTTGCGTCGGGCTACGCCCTACGCTCCGGCGACCCAACCGTCCAGCGGCAAGCGCGTTGCCATCCTTGGCGCGGGGGCGACGGGTCTGTCCACCGCCTACTACCTCGCGCTGCAAGGCCACGCCTGCACCGTTTTTGAGAAGACCGGGCGCATCGGAGGCCGCATCGAGGCCGAGTTCAAGAAGCCGATTGAAGACTGGGTTGCCGAGGGTGAATTGAAAATCCTGCGCCAGCTCGGAGTGACCCTCCACTTCGACAAACCCGTTGCGGACGCAGCCGCGTTTGCCGGGCTGCAGCAGCAGTTTAACGCCGCCGTGCTGGCCTGCGGAAGGACTGCTCCGGAGAGCCTGAAGGCGCTCGGCCTGCCCGCCACCGAGAAGGGCCTCAAGGTGAACCTTGCGACCAGCGAGACAGAGGTGAAGGGCGTCTTTGCCGCCGGCAGCATCCTCAAGCCGGCCCAGCCGCTCATCAAATCCGTTGGTGCCGCGAAGGAGGTTGCGGCGTGCGTGGACCAGTTCCTGCGCGGCGTGCCCATCGTCGGCATCGCCGAGAAATACAACCACATCATGGGGCGGCTTCTGGACGGCGAGATGGAGGTTTTTCTGAGCGGTGCCGAGCCGATTCCCCGCGTCAAGCCGCCGGCGTTGGAAGCGAACGGCTACGCCACCACCGAGGCCGTGACCGAGTGCAGCCGCTGCCTCCATTGCGACTGCCGCGCCAAGGATGACTGCCTGCTCCGCACTTACAGCGACGAATACGATGCGAAGCAGTCACAGTTTGCCGGTGAAGAGCGCGGACAGTTCACCCGGGTCAACCAGAACGCCGACGCGCTCTACGAGCCGGGCAAGTGCATCAAGTGCGGCCTGTGCGTCCGCGTGACCGAGCATGAGGGCGAGGCGTTTGGCTTCACCTATGTCGGACGCGGCTTCGATGTGAAGATCGGAGTGCCGCTCGACAAGTCGTTGCAGGACGGCCTCGGCCACACCGCGGCGAAAGTCATCGCGGCCTGTCCGACGGGGGCGCTCGCCCAGGACGAGAAGCACGCATCCGGGGGCGGATGAGGACCACGCCTCGCTGAGGGGTTGTCAGGCAGCGGCCGCCGGTTCGCACGCAGGCTGCCCGAGGGCGATGACATCACGCCGCATCCGCTGGGCATCGGCCGGATCAAGCTTCAGCTCGCCGCCCCGTGCGTTCTCCATTGCCTGCTCGACACGTCGCGCGCCGCACAGCACATGCGTCACGCCGGGCTGCGCCGCCGTCCAGGCGATGACGAGCTGGGCGAGCGTGCATTGATGCTGTCTGGCAAGGTCCTGCCATCCATCGAGCAGATCCAGGATGCGGCGGCGGTTCGCGGGCAGATACCAGGGATTCCACGCCTCGTTGCTGCGAAACTCATTTTTGCCGAAGACGCGACCCATGCCGACCTTGCCGGTGAGCAACCCCTGTTCGAGTGACATGTAGGTGAGCGAGGCAAGGTTGTTCCGGACGCAGAAGGGCAGGATGTCCTTCTCCGGATCGCGATGGAGCATGGAGTAGCGGAACTGGTCGCTCACGAGCGCTCCGGCACCGCAGCGGATGTTTTCCTGAAGCTCGACGGGCGAGACGTTGCAGACGCCAACGGCCCGGATTTTCCCGGCGTCGCGCAGTTTGAGCAGGCAGGCCATCGTGTCCGCGATGGGCGTCGCGTCGGGCGGACACGACGGCCAGTGCGTCTGATAAAGGTCGATGCAGTCCACGCCAAGCCGCCTGAGGCTGCGCTCGATTTCAATCGCGATGGTGTCCGGCCGGAGGCTCCGCCGCATGATGCGCCCGTCGAACTCGGTGAAGAACGAGCCCCGGTCGTCGTCGGTCCACAACCCGCACTTTGTCGCGAGCACGACCTTGTCCCGTCGGCCTGCAATGGCCCGTCCGACAAGCTCCTCGCTCCGGCCCCAGCCATACGCGGGAGCGGTGTCGATGAGGTTGATCCCGGCATCCAGGGCTGCGTGGATGCACCGGATGGATTCCTTGTCGTCAGTGTCCCCTCCCCACACCGAACCGCCGCCAAGCGCCCAGGCCCCGAGGCCGACGACCGAGGCCTGCAAACCGGAGTTTCCGAGAGGACGCGTCTTCATAGGGACAGGACGTATTGAGCCAGGTCGTCGACTTGCGCCGGAGTCAGGTCCGAGGTCTTGCCGTGCTTGTCCGCGTGGTGAAACGTCGTGATGACATCGCGGACGGTCGCAGCCCGGCCGTCATGCAGATATGGCCCGCTGCGCCAGGTTTCGATGAGCGTGGGCGTGTCGAAGATGTCGGTCTTCTGATCGAACTTCCCGACGGTGCCCACATCATAGCTCATCATGTCGGTGTAGAGCGCGCCGTTGTGGCAGGTCGAGCAGCCCACGGTCTTGCTGAAGAACAATTTCCGCCCGCGCTTGGCGGCGGCGGACAGGTTGCCGTTGACCCGGAGCGGGCTGGTCATCGGCTTGAGCGACTTGAGATAATCGTCCAGGGCGTCGGCGACCTCGGGTGGCTGCACGGTGAAGAGGCTGTAGCGAATGCCGGCGCGGACGGCGACGTGGGCGTTGGGACGGACGCCCAGGGCCAGTGACGGCGGTGTGGAATGGGCGAGGAGAAGGTTCTTGCTGTTCTTCGGGTTGCCGATGCCGTCGTTGAGGAGATCCCAGTTCAGGCCGTCCACGCGGGCATCGTGCGAGTGACAGCTTGCGCACGCCTGCCAGCCCTGAAAGCAGATCGTTGCGTCGTTGAAGTGGAGCTCCCCGATCCGCGCCGCCGTCATTTGCGGCGTGGGCCCGAGCGGAACGGACTCAACCTTCGGCGGATCGGAGGCGAGGCTGACCTCGTTCAGGTTGTCGGAAAAATAGTTCGCCACCCAGGCGCGGTTGTCGGTGACGGCCAGCGCGCGCGGTCCGTTTCCCGGCAGCTTGACCCGCTGGCGCACGCCAACGAGGAACGACAGGTCGTTCGGCACGTCGGCGGCCGTGCGCGAGGAGGCGGTGTAATCCGACGGCTTGCCGGGATCGAGCGTGAGGGGAACCTTCGCCAGCTTCGCGAGGAGCGCCGGAAAATCGACCACGCTCAGTTCGTGCGTGCCCGAATGCGTGACGAGCAGCCGGCTGCCCTCTGCGCTCCACGCCACGGCCCACGGGATCGCGGCCCCGGAGTCGATGCTGTCGAACAGCACGGTGTTGAGGAGCTTCAACTCGGTGAGATCAATGATGCTCCCGGCGTTGCTGTTGATCCAGCCGCGCTCGACCTGGGTCGTGGGCAGGTGAAAACGCGCCAGGGTGTGCGCCACGACGGCGTGATGCCCGTCCGGTGAGATGCGGATGTCGCGCAGCAACGTGCTGCCGTTGGGCAGGGCGATCTCCTTGAGCACCTTTCCTGCCGCGAGATCGATGACGCTCACGGTTGAGGCGACGACGTCGACATCCCCCCGGCCGGAGTGCAGGTGGTTTGAAACCAGGAGACGCCTGCCGTCCGGTGTGACGGCGGCGGAATACGGCTCGCGCGGCACCGCAATGCGACGGAGTTCCCTCGAGGTTGCGAGGTCGATGACGCTCACGTTGTTGTCGAAGCGGTTGCAAACGTAGAGCGTGCGACCGTCGGGACTCAGCACCGGCGATTGCGCCTGGTAGCCGGCGGGAAGGCGTGCGGCCACCTTCCGCTTCGCGGTGTCCACGATGCACACCGTGCTGGCAGGCCCGGCGCACGTCACAAAAAGCCGCGCGCCATCCGCCGACAGGACCATCCCCGACGGGGACGCTGCGACGGAGATGCGGGCGGTGACCTTTCTGGAAGACGTGTCAAAAACAAGGACCTCGGCCGTTGCTTCACAAGCCACGTAAAGTCTGGTGCCATCCGCCGAAACGGCGACAGCGCCGGGCGCGAGGAAGACGTTCTTCTTTGCCGGCACGTAGCGTGCCGGCTCGAAGGACGCGGCAACGCCGTCGGTCCACGCGGCGAGCGGGACAAATATCAAGACTCCCGCCAGGCAGCATCGGGACACCGACGCCGCGAATCGTCCGCGGGTGTTCACACCATTTTCCGGTCGCATTCCTTGATTCATTTTCATAGTCACCTCTTGGAAACTCTCTGGTTTTGTTCCACCGGGGCGGCGCTGACGGTCGCGTCGCCATCCTTCCACTCGCCTTCACACACCACACGGAAGCCGACGTTGTAAACGCGCTGCCATGGTTTGTAGCTCAGACGAAAGCCCGCCGTCCCCCGCGCCGGCACATCCCGCCACGAGCCGCCGCGCACCACCCTCTGTCCGGCACCGCTCTCGTCGCGACCATCCGCCGCCCACGGGTAGGCCGCGTAACGCGAGCGCGTCCATTCGGCGACGTTGCCATGCATGTCGTGAAGGCCCCATGCGTTTGGTGCATAGCGCCCCGACTCGACGGCAATGAGCGCGCCGTCGTCAAACCGCGCGTCCTTTGGAATCCAGTCGTCGTAGGGCGTCGCGTTGGTGAGCGGCTTGTCCACGGTGTAAGGGTCGCTGGCAAACTCGCGCAGCTTGGCGTCGGCGAAGTTGGCGTGGCCGGAGAAGTCCGTGTCGCGTCCGCCGAAATTGAACGGCGTGGCGGTGCCGGCGCGGCAGGCCCATTCCCATTGCGCCTCGGTCGGCAGCGTGAACCTCATGCCGGTGCGCGCGCCTAGCCACTGGCAAAACGCCATCGCCTCCTCCCACGACACGCGCACCACGGGCTGCGAGGGTTCGTTGGCCGGGTAGCCGTGGATGCCAAACTGGTAGGTGTTCTTGTCCTCCACGCGGCTGTCGTGCGCCGGGTTGAAGCAAGCGAATTGTGCGTTGTTGATTTCGCAGCGCGCCATCCAGAAGGCGCTCTTGATGCGCACCGGAGAAACGGGCTGCTCATCCGCCGCGCCGTCGCGGTCGCCCATGAGAAACTCGCCTGCCGGGACACGCAGCATGTCGAAGCTGATCCCGGGCGCGAGTTCCACGCGGCGTTTTATGGCCGGATCAGACGCAGCTTGGCGGCGCTTCGCCTCGGCACCGTCGAACGGCCAGCCTTCAACTGCGACCGCCGGTGCAGGTGCGCGCGGCTCAGTCCGGATTTCCCGGGCGGGCTTCGCTTCTGCGGGGAGCACGGCGACGGCGGGCACCGCCTCGGGATCGTCATCCACATTCGCGTAAAGCTTCAGCAGTTCGCGGCGGCGCTCGCGCTGCGTTCCGGGCGTGGAGATTTCCTCGCCCCAGGTGCCGTGATACGGCGCGTTCAGGTCAATCCATGTCACGAGCCGGTCCCACGCCTCGGTGTCGAGTTGGACGTCGTGATGGCCCTGCTTCAGCATCTGCACGAGTTGCGTCGTGTCAGCGTGAAACTCCAGCGGTTCGAGCACATGGAAGTCGCTTTCGATTCCCGGCCGCCGGATGTAGCGATGCAATGTCGCGTAGCTCACGGAAAATTTCCCCGCCGTCTTCGCGAAGCCGCCGTTGCCGGGCGTGACGGAACTCCAGTCGGCCAGCTTCACGTCGCCGCGCAAATCGGGAAGCCTGCCGCCGTCTGGCTGCGCTTTGCCGTCGTGGCAACGCACGCAGTGCCGGTCAATCACCGGTTGCACCTCGCGGGCGTAGCTGAAGCCGCGAACCGGACCGCGCCAGGGCGTGATGTCCGACGGCGGCCTGCTCATCGCGAGGAACGATTTCGCCGGCGGCGCGGAGTTCTGGCGTTCGTGGCAGCCGGTGCATTGCACGGTTTCGCCAGGCATCGCGGTCATCCAGCTGCGCATGAGCTGGAGCGCCTTGCCCTCGGCGTCGAGCGGCTGGATCGAGATGGGCGTGTTGGCCGGCACGCGGAAGCACGCCGAGCCGTCGGCCTCGACCGGCACGGTGCCGAGCACGCGCTTGATGTCCCACGGACCGTCCATGCCGACCACGCCAAGCAGTCCGCCCATGCCGTGATACGCGTAGTGATAGGTGAACAGGCGCAGCGACTTCACCGTGCCGCGCGGGACCCCGCGCAGGCCGTCGCCGGCATAAACATCCTGCAACACGACGACCGCATTCGTGCGGGCCGGGTCCACGTGGTCGGGAATGACCGGCGGGCGGGTGGTCCTGCGCAGCGGGATGGGTTCCAGCAGGGCGAAGTCCGGGAGCTGTTTGAGCGGCAGGAGATTGTCGAACACGTCCGCGAGGTAGATCCCCCACGGCGCGCGCGGCGAGGGTTTGCAGGCGACGAGGAAGTGTTTTTCGCTCAGCGGCCAGGGGTGGAGAAACTTGGGCCAGCTCTCGAGCGTGAGGCCGTCGCGGATGAGCGGCTCCACCTTTTTGCCGAAGCCGGGAATGCGCTGAACGGCGGGCTCGCCCTCATGCCGGCCCTGTTGCGGATCGAAGACGACGAGTTCACCCATGCGCGGGTGGTCGTGGTGGCCGCCGATGACCGCGACGACTTTCGTGGGGTGATTGGGGATGGGCCGCGCGTAGAAGAAGGAGTTTGGCCAATACGAACCGCTGCCAAGATACGCGGCCTGGCCCGTGCCGTCGGGATTCATCGTGAAGAGCATCCGCGTGTTCGAGTGCGGCGTGTCGGTGTATTCCCAGCGGGCGTAGAGGACCCGGCCGTCGTGCATCACGGTCGGACACCAGTTATGCTCCTGGTCAAAACACAGCTGCCGGATGTTCCCTCCATCGGCGTCCATGACGTAGAGGGTGGCGACGTGCGCGCTGCCGTTGACGCACGGCACGCCGACGAACATCGCCGTGGAGGTGAACGCGATGCGGCCGTTGGGCAGGTAGCAGGCGTCATAGCTGTCCACGTCCGGCTGCTCGCCGGTGAGCTGGCGGGGCAGGGCTCCCGGCTGAAGCGCCAGTTCAGACACCTGCCAGCGACCGTTCGTGCCGGGCATCGAGACCAGCACGCGGTCCGCATCCCAGTGCAGGTCCACGTCGCCGATGAACTTCCCGCCGGGCTTGAACACCGTGCGGAGTTCCGCCGCATCCTTCAGCGACCACCGGCACAGTTCGTCGTCGTAGCCGGTTTTGGGAAGCGAGCAGTTGCTCTCCCAGTTGCGCGGCAGTCCCAGCGACGGCGAGCGGGCCGGGCGTTTCACCAGCAGGACATCGTCGAAATCCAGCAGCGGATTTGCGAGCAGGGCCTCGCGTTGGAGGGCTGTGAATTCCTTGCGGATGTCCTTTTCAACGGCGGCGGCGGATTCCAGCTCCGCAAGCCGCGCCAGAAACCGGCTGCCATTTGCGTAGCTTCCACCAAACGTCCGTGCGAGGTCTTCAACCGCCCGGCGCAGCGCGGGCAGATTCACCGCAGGCTCGTGAAGCGTGAGGGCCGGGGCCGGCGCCGGGCTGGAAAGTTTGCGCGCCTTGGGCCGCTTGACCGCCCACCCGGCGGGCAGCGGCAGTTCGGAGTCGAAGCGCAGGTTCATCACATGCGGGAAACTGCCGGCGCGTTCGAGCTTGAGCGTGTGCTTTCCGGCGCTCAGCGGGAGATGCGCGCCTTCCTCCCAGCCCGCGTCGCTTGTGTTCCACGAGCCTGTTGCGCTCCGGCAGATGTTCGTGATTGTGCGGCCGTCCACCGAAAGCGTGAGCGGGCGCTTGTCCTTCGCCGCATATTGGACGCGCAGCCGGTAGTTGGTCGCGATTGGGAACTCGACGTCATACTCCACCACGACCGGCGATTCGCCGCCGAATGCGATCATCGGCCCGGCATCAGCCCAGCCGTTCGTGAACGTCTTCGCGTTCCCCCGGTCGAACGTCCACGCCGGCAGGGTGAAGGCGTGGCCGGGGTTGTCCTCGCAGGCGGAGCTGGTCTTTGGCGGTTCAGCCAGTGCGACGCCGCGCGCCAGCAGCGCGAACAGGAAGACCAACCGCAAACCGTGGATCGCCGGGAAATGTTCAAGCTTCATGCGCCCGGGCTGTTTCATGATCTTCCCCGATCTTGAAGGCGTGGATTCACAGTTACTGTGACAATGCCCAAATGTCTCGGTTGAACCTTGATTGAAATCAAGGAAACAGCCTTGTGCCGGGCACTCGTGCAGCAACCGCCAGCCAGTCGGAGGTTTCTGCCCGTCGCCACGCCCGCGATGAGTTTGCCGAGCCTCTCAACCGGAGCGAGGCAGTTGGAGCGACAGGAGCGCGGCTTTCAAGCCGCAGGAGCGTGGAGAACCAGGAAACCATTGGATTCACCGTGCGCGCCGGTTGCACACGCCCGTCTCTGCGGCATGAATGCCGCGCTCGCAATTCGCATCATCCCAGCCTGTCCGACGCTTCCTCGGTGCGCTTCGAGGTTGGTTTCCCGGTGCCGCAGCACAAGGTCACTCGCCCGCCAGAGCCAGCACACGCCGCCGCAGGCTGGGCGCGATCCAAAAACCCGCCTCGCTCTCGAGCCGGTTCAACACGGACGTGACTTCGCTGATCAGGCCACGCTGCCGCGCCTCCAGCAGGATGCCGAGGATGCCGATTGTCTTGAGGCCAAGCTGGGCCGCCACCGCCCGGCCCAGCGATTCATCAATCAGCAGCGCCGCAGCGGACTTTCCGAGACAGAGCGCGATGGCTGCTGACTCGCCGGTGTCGAGGTTCGCCCGAACGGCGACGGATGGCAGGGGAGGCGCCGACTCCATCTCAATCCACTCCGGGAGCTGGAGGCCGGCGAAACGCGCATCCGCCCCGGCAAGCCGGGTGAACTCTCCCGCCACCTCGTCCGGGATGAGCACCCGGCCAAAGAGCGACGGGAGCAGGTGCTCGTGCCGGACGCGGCACAGGTTCAGGATGACGGAGGTGTCCGCTACAACAATCACTTCGGCGGCAGTTCGCGGAGGACGGCGAGGTCTTGCTCCAAGTCCGCCTCGTCGTAATGCAGAGGGATGCGGCGGTCACGGAGCAGGGCCTGGAAGTCGAAGAGGTTCTTCTTAGCCAGGTCCGCCGCCTGCACCAGCGTGACCCGGCGCGCGGCGTAGAAGGACACGGCCAAGTCCTCAAGGATTTGGCATTCGCTCAAGCCTTGGAGCGGCTTCAGGTGGTCGGGCAGCGTGATGACCATGTCGGCAGTGTAGTTGAGTGAACACGGGCTGACAATCCGCCGTTCTGGAGAACTTCAGTTGCTTCACTTCATCTCCACTCCCAGCTCCTGCACCACGAACCCCAGCCGGTCCGCCGCCTCCTCGATGAGCTTGGCCGTGGGCTTGCCCGCGCCGTGGCCGGCCTTGGTCTCGATTCGGATGAGCACGGGCGGGCCGAGGCGGTGCTGCATCTCCTGCAGGCGCGCCGCGAACTTGAAGCTGTGCGCCGGCACCACGCGGTCGTCGTGGTCGGCGGTGGTCACGAGCGTCGCGGGATAGCGCACGCCGGGCTTGAGGTTGTGGTAGGGCGAGTAGGCGAGGAGCGCGGGGAATTCGTCCGCATTGTCCGCGCTGCCGTAATCGCTCGTCCACGCCCAGCCGATGGTGAACTTGTGGAAGCGCAGCATGTCCATCACGCCCACCGCCGGCAGGCACGCGCCGAAGAGCTCCGGCCGCTGCGTCATGCACGCGCCCACGAGCAGGCCGCCGTTGCTGCCGCCGGCGATGGCCAGCTTGTCCGGGCGTGTGTAGTGCTTCGCGATGAGCCACTCCGCCGCGCCGATGAAGTCGTTGAAGACGTTCTGCTTCTTGAGCTTCGTGCCGGCCTGGTGCCACTCCTCGCCGTATTCGCCGCCGCCGCGCAGGTTCGCCACGGCATAGACGCCGCCCAACTCCAGCCACACCGCCATGCTCACGCTGAAGCCCGGCGTCTGCGAGATGTTGAAGCCGCCGTAGCCGTAGAGATACGTCGGGTTCGAGCCGTCGAGCTTCACGCCCTTCTTGTGCGTGAGAAACATCGGCACGCGCGTCCCGTCCTTGCTGTTGAAAAAGACCTGCTTCGTCTCGTAGCGCGCGGAGTCGAAGTCCACCGTCGGCGCACGGAAGACGCTGCTCGTGCCGCCCGTCACGTCGTAGCGGTAGATCGTCCCCGGCGTGGTGAAGCTCGTGAAGGAGTAGAAAGTCTCCGTGTCGCTGCGCCGTCCGCCGAAGCCGCCTGCGCTGCCGAGGCCGGGCAAGGCGACTTCTCCGAGTGACTTGCCCTCGCGGCTAAAAAGCTTCACGGCACTGCGCGCGTCTTTCAGGTAAGTGCAGATGAATTTCTCGCCGAGCAGGTTCACGCCCTTGAGCGTGTCGGCGGCCTGCGGGATGACTTCTTTCCAGTGCGCCCGGTCGGGATTCGCCGTGTCGATCGCGATGACGCGGCCGCGCGGAGCCTTCAAGTCCGTGTAGAACCAGAACACGCCGCCGTCGTTGTCCACGAAGCTGTAGTCCGCGTCGAAGTCGTCGAGCAGCTTCACCACCGGCGCGTCGGGCCGCGTGAGATCACGGTAGTAGATGCGATTGCGCGGGTCCGTGCCCTGCCAGATCGAGATGATGAGAAACCGTCCGTCGTCCGAGACCTGCCCGCCGAAGCCCCAGTCCGGCTGGTCGCGCCGCTCGTAGATCAGCACGTCGTCGCCCTGCGGCGTGCCGAGCTTGTGGAAGTAAAGCTTCTGAAACTTGTTCACGCCCTTGAGCGCGTCGCCTTCCTTCGGCGCATCGTAGCGCGAGTAGAAGAAGCCCTTGCCGTCCTTCGTCCAGCTCGCGCCGGAGAACTTCACCCACTTGAGATGATCGCCGAGGTCCGCGCCCGTCCGCACGTCGCGCACCTTCCACTCGTTCCAATCCGAGCCGCTCGCCGAAAGGCTGTAAGCCATCAGGTTCCCGTCCTCGCTGATCTTGTAGCCGGAGAGCGCCACCGTGCCGTCGGAGGTCAGCGTGTTCGGATCGAGCAGCACGCGCGGCGTGGCCTCCAGCGTGTCCGCCACGTAGAGCACGGACTGGTTTTGGAGGCCGTCGTTCTTCGAGTAGAAGTAACGCCCGCCCTGCTTGAACGGGATGCCGTAGCGCTCGAAGTTCCAGAGCTTCGTGAGCCGCTCCTTGAGCCTCGCCCGCTCGGTGATCTGGTCGAGGTAGTGGTGCGTCACCTTGTTCTGCGCGGCGACCCACGCCTTGGTCCCGGGGGCGTTGTCATCCTCCAACCAGCGATACGGATCGGCGACCTTCGTGCCGTGGTAATCCTCCACGACATCCTGCTTCACGGTTTCGGGATAACCAAGGCGCGTCGTCATTTTGCGGGTGGGTTTGGGTGAAGTGACCGTGGGGGCGGCGCAACTGAACAGAAAGCCGGCGGCGAAGGCCGCCGCGGCACAGCGAAGGATGTCGGCTTTCATGTGCGCGAGAGAGTGCCGGAAACGCGGAGCGAAGCAAGATGGCCGGCTCGCGAAAATCAAGGTGTCTGAGCCGGAACGATACAGTTGAAACGCGAGGGGCGCGGCCTTCAGGCCGCAGGAACGTCCGACTGTTTGTGACGTCCGCCTTCCCGCCGCATTGGCGGAACGGCCGCACTGTTTGGTTCGTTCGCACGGGCGTCGCGGAAGTTTGTTGATCCCCTATGCACTCCACCTTGCTGCGGCCTGAAGGCCGCGCTCCCACTGCATGGTTTCGGCCGAGGAACGCCGCTACTTGCTCTCCATCTTCCAGACGCCCTTCCAATCGGCGTGCGGGGAGGCCGTCAGTTCGTCGCAGCGATGAACCATGACCTTGCTCGGCCCGTCGTTGAACTGCTCGGCGAGCCGGGCGAAGACGGGCCGCGCCTCCGAGAATCTCCCGGCAGTGTAGCCTGCGAACGCGACGTCCCACTCCTTCACAAGCCCGGCGTAGTCCGGCGGCGTGCGCGGGTTCTCGATTTCGAACAGCTCCACCGGCGTGCTCTTGCCCTTCACGATGACGCGGTCCAGCAGCCGGTGCGGGCCGGGGCTGGTGAGCTGCGTGAAGCACTCGCGGGAGACGAGCAGCGTGACGCCGTAGTATTTCGTGAGCGATTCCATGCGGGCGGCCTCGTTGATGGTGTCGCCGACCAGGCCGAAGTCGAGGCGTCTGGCGGAACCCTTGTTGCCAAAGAGCACGGAGCCGCAGTGCAGCGCGACGCCGTAGCCGAAGAGCGCCTTGACCTCGGGAGTTTGCACGGCCTTCAAGACCTCCATGCCGCGAATGAGTTCCATCGCCGCGCGCAGAGCCTGGTTCGGGCCGTCCGGCTGCGGCTGCGGCGCGCCCCAGTAGGTGAGGAACTGGTCGCCGAGGAAGTGTTCGAGCGCGCCGTCCTGCCCCATGACGGCGTTGGTCTCCACCTCGAAGACGTGGTTGAGCAGCGAGAACATCCCGGCGGGGCCGAGCTTCTCGGCCAGCGGCGTGGAGTTGCGCAGGTCGGTGAGCAGCAGCGTGACCTCGGCGGAACGCGCCTCCATCGAGCCGGGATTGGCGAGCACGTAGGCGCTGACCTTCGGGGAGAAGTAGAGGTCCATCGTGGCGCGGAGTTTCTTGCGGGCCTCCCGCTCGACGCGGAAGTCGTAGCCCATCGTCACCATCCCGCTTAGCCCGATAATGATCATGGGTGAGGCGGTCAGCACGAGCATGTCCCGATGCTCGAACACCCACGCAACCGCCCCAAAAATCGCCGCAGCGAAAACCAGCGAGAGCACGAATCGCAGCAGGGCCGAGCGCACAAGCCATGACAACGCAATCGCGGCTGCGAGTGCTCCCGCGGCGATCCACACGCTCACATCCAGCATCCCCACGCGGATGAACTCTCCACGCAGGGCCGCGTTGATGATGTTCAAGTGGATGATGGGGCCGGGCAGTTGAGTGTCCGACATCGGTGTTGGATGGGTGTCATGGAAAATGTCTCCCGTGGGTCCGACCAGCACGAGCTTGTCCTTGAAGAACTGGCCGCCCTTGAGGTTGCCGTTCCAGTAGTTCTCGGCAAAGAGGTCGTCCAGTTCGATGACGGTGAAGGCGGCATCGGCCTCCTTGCCGGTGCTCGTGTAACGGAACCGCAGTGACTCTTCACCCTCGGGAATCTTGTCGGCGTGGCCCAGGATGCGCAGCGCACGGGCGGAGAGGGACTCCATGTGCGGCTCGCCGGGCCGGGCCGGCTCGTCGCGCTTGAGCCGGCGGAGAAAACTGGTCTCTGAAATCCGGAACCGTGCCGAGCGCGCCACGCCGTCGGAATCCGGCCAGATGTTGACGAACCCGGAACGGACGTCGTGCTCCGTCCCGTGGTCGCCGGCGGGAACGATTTCATCCGGCAGGAGCAACGCCGTGCCCTCGCCCGAATCCTTGTCCGCCTCCATGACTTGATAGCCGACCACCGCGCGGCCTTTGTATTTATTCAGCACCGCCGCAAGCTGATCGTTGCCGTCGCGGGCGCCGGGAAAAACCAGGTCCAGCACCACGCCCTTCGCGCCGGCTCCCATCACCCGCTCGATGACGTCGGCCCAGACTTCCCGCGACCACGGAAACGGGGCGCGAAGCAGCTCCAGGGCGCGCGACTTGGCGGTGTCGCCTTCCCTGCCCTGGGCGTATTGGCCCTTGTTGAAGCCGATGAGGACGAGGTCGGGGTTGCGGGCCGTGGTGCGGCCGGTGCGCGCCAGACGGTCCTGAAGGTAGTGTTCGGCCTTGTAAAGCCAGGGAGATTCCTTCGCCAGCGCGACGACGACGATGATCCCGACGACCAGGCACAATCCCGTGCGCACCCAGGGCTGCTGGCGAGATTGACTTCTGGCCTTCGAGAACATAAAAGCTTGGCCCGACACTAGTGACGTCCCGACCCCATGACCACGAAGTTTTTTCCTCTCATCCTGGGCCTGGCCTTCCCGTTTGCCCTGCCCGCCGCATCGCTGACGGAAGCCACCTTCAGCCAGGTCATCAAGGACGTGAGCATCGTCAGCATGGAGACGCGTGCCTCCGCCAAGGCCAGGCTTGGTGATGCTTTCAAGACGCCCGACGTCATCCGCACCGGACCTGACTCGCTGGCGGAGTTGATGGCGTCCGACAAGACCGTCACCCGCGTCGGGGCCAACACGGTTTTCTCGTTCGAAAAAAGCGGGCGGGCGATCAACCTGGAACAGGGCAGCGTCCTGTTCCACTCACCCAAGGGCAAGGGCGGCGGCACCATCCGCACGAAGGGTGCCTCCGCCGCCGTGCTCGGCACCACCTTGATGGTCACGGCCACGGTGGACGGCGGATTCAAGGCGATCATGCTGGAGGGCAGGGGGCAGATTACACTCCCCAACGGCAACTTCCGCATCCTCACCGCCGGCCAGGTCACGTTCGTCCTCCCCGGGGCGCGGTCGTTCGGCCCGCAGTTGAACATCAACCTTGGCAAGCTCGTGGAAAACTCCCGCCTCGTGCAGGGTTTCGAGCAGGAGCTGCCCTCCAAACCCTCCATTCTGGAAGCCATCGAGCGGCAGTTGCATCTCATCCGCACGGGTGAGGCGGAGGACACCCACCAGCTTGTCGGCAACCAAGCCACCAAAGACACCCTGGAAATAGTGGATTCCTCCGTGCTGGAACAGATCGTTGAAAATCGCGTGGACCGGCTCGCCGTGGCCAAGACGACGGACGTGACCATCACGACATCGAACCTGCGTGACTACCCTGCGCATCTGTTCCTCAGCCTTGTGCCTGCGGACATCCCCGTTCGCGGCGTGCTTAGTTTCAGTGGCTTCGTCGGCAATAACATCACCATCGACACGCTCGCCCTGAACTTCTCGCCGTTCCTTGAGCAGACCGACTTCGTCCTTGGCGCGCAGGGGACTCTCACCTTCCAGAGGGCGGCGCTGGCGTTGTTGGCCGTGGCGGATCCGGGACAGACACCGCTGCTGCGCGAAGTGACCCTGCTGGGCAAGACGGACGTCGTCGTCCCGGCGGGCATGTCCTTCGGCGCGTCCGGCATCGGCGAGTTCACCCTGGAGAGCGGCGCGGTCTTGAGCCTGCAAAACGTGAGCTTCGTCAACGGCGACGGGAAGGTGGACCTCGATGGCCACCAGGCCCTTGATCTGACCGGCGGCGGCATCAACGCGCCGACGCCCGCGTTCCTGCTGGAAGGAGGAACGGTCAGCCTGAACGGCGGCACTTATAGCGCCACGGGCAGCGCCATTGTCAGCGCCTACGGCACCACGTTGAACGCCATCGGCACGACGGTCAGCGGTGACACTGTCCGCTTCGAAGCGAACACCTCGGCGGATTTGCACGCCGTGACGGCCAGCGCCGGTTCCTCCCTGACCGTAACCGCATCTCAGGATGTCAACGTCACCGGCGGCTCGGCGAGCGTGTCCGGTGCGAGCGGAACCTTGCAGGTGAGGGCGGGGCGCGACCTTTCGGTGGGCAGCAGCGCGCAGTTTCAGGCCAACACCATCCAGATGGCTGCGGTCAACAACGCGGTCCTGAACAACGTGCAGGCCCGGGCCTTCAACACGCTGAACGTCAGCGCGGATGGAAACCTCACCGTTGCGGGCGGCACTTTCACCGGTGCATCGGGAGCGCCGACCGTTGCAGCCAGCTTTTCAGCGGGCGACACTCTCACGGTCAACGGCCCCACGATCGCCAGCGTCGCCAGCATCTCCATGAGCGCGCGCACGATGAACCTGTCGAACGTCAACTTCCCCGGTGGCAGCACGGTGAACCTCACCTCCCAGTTTGGCCTCCTTGCCGCGAATCCCAACACTGGTGCGGCCTCCGTGCCCGGCCACGTCAATTTCATCATCAACGTCAATTACAACGGCAATCCGGCGCAACTCTACGTCGGCAACGGCATCAACATCAGCACCGTTGGCGCCCGCTGACTTCCCACCGCATGAAGCACCCCTCACTTCCGCTCCTCGCCGGAGCCATCTGCCTGGCCACCGCTGCTGCCGGTTCCGCACAAAACGCCCCCCGCATCGACCAGGCGGACGCCATCAAACGCCAGCAGGAGCTGGACAAGAAACTCCGCGAGGCCACCACGCCCGGCGGCTCGCAGATGGACGCGCCGGAGCTTTTTCAGGGGGAACTCAAGGATGTCGGCCCGCAGTCGATTCTCAAGGTGAAGCAGAAATCCACCTGGCTCGATGTGTCGTTCGACAGCCAGTTCTTCCACACCTCGAACCAGTATCTGGCCGAGGACGCCGCCGGGACGACGCTCTTCGTCAACACCGCGCAGATCGCCTATGCGCCGTCGGCCTTCCAGACCAGCCGGGGCGCGGTGGCCCCGCGCGCGGGCTTCCGCCACCAGTGGTTCAACTACGGCCTCGGCGACCGCCCCGCGACGAAGGGTGACAACGACTTCGACCTTCAGGCGCTCTTCGGCGAGCTGCGGTGGGCCTTCCTCCCGAACTGGACCGCCGAGGCGGGCTTCGAGTGGTCGCGGCTCATCAACCACACGCCGGACTACACCGCCTACCGCCAGTTCTACAGCGAGTGGGTGCCGCGCGTCGGGCTCACCCGCAACGTGTCCTTCAGCGAGACGAAGACCCTGACCTTCGGGTGGCAGATGAACTACCATGTCACCGACTCCGCGCCGCTGGTGCCGACCGCCATTTCCGGCGTCACCCGCAACACCAACGACCGGATGGACAACTCCCTCCTCGCCGCCTACACGCACGTCTTCGGGCCCAAGCTCGCCGTGCAGCCTTACTACCGTCTTCTCACGACGCGCTACGGCAGCCAGTCGGCGCGCTTCGACTATCTGCACAGCTTCGGCCTCTCCGCCTACGTGACGCTCCATGAGAATGTCAGCCTGCGCGCCTTCCTCTCCTACGAGGTCAAGGACTCCGACGCCCCGGCCGAACCGGACTACCAGAAGTTCGACATCGGAGCCGGGCTGAACCTGACCATCCGGTTCTGAACGAAGTGGGGCAGGCGTCCCGCCTGCCAGTCCGCCAAGCGTCCTCGCCTGGTGTTCGATTCGAGATTCAACCTGAACTCCGAAGCAGGGAACGCGGATGAAACGGTGACGGTTCGAGGAGCGCGGCGTTGACGTCGCAGAAAGCCCCGGGAGCAAAGGTGCGATCGGACCACCATTGGCTGGCGCACGCTTATGCGGCCTGAAGGCCGCGCCCCTCGCCGGCGGTTGCCGTCCACTTCGGAGTTCGAGATTCAGGCTGCCGCAGGAGTCGGCTTCGCCTGCCACTCGTTCAGCTCCCTCTCCCCCGCCGCCGCGTCCAGGCCCAGCCGCTCCAGTGCTTCGCCGATCAGGTAGAGCGATCCCGCAATGACCACGGGCTGCACGCCTTCCAAAGCTGACAGCGCGTCTGCCACGGACTCGTGCGCCGTGACCTGTGCCGCCGGATTCGCGTGCCGGCAATAATCCGCCAGCGCCACCGGCTCCAGCGAGCGGCTGCTGCTCACCCGCACCGCCGCGATGCGCTTCGCCAGCGGTGCCAGCTCCCGGCACATGAGTTCACAGTCCTTGTCCGCGAGCATTCCCAGCACGAGCGAAAACGGCCTGTCGTGGAATTCGCCTCGCAATGCCGCCACCAGCGCAAGAACCCCGTCCGGATTGTGTGCGCCATCGAGCACGAACTCCCGTCCGCCCACGGTTGCCGTCTGAAAACGCCCCGCCCACCGCACCGATTCCAGCCCGCGTCGCAGCGCCGCCTCGCCCGCCGGCAGCGTGTCCTGCAACGCCCGCACCACCGCCGCGGCCAGCGCGGCATTCCGCCGCTGGTGCGCCCCGCGCAACGACAGTGCGACCGGAGCGCCGGTCTCC